>JAGOCY010000113.1 GCA_017998495.1 Corallincola sp. | reverse complement strand
CCAGCGCCTGGGTCAGGGCGGCGACAAAGTCGCTGATGTACTGCTCGCGGGCGAGGCGCTTCTCATCCAGCTGCTTGGCGATCTGCTTGTAGATGTCAGGGTGCTGATAGCGGAAGGCAAAATCTTCAAGTTCCCACTTGAGCTGACCAATGCCGAGGCGGTTGGCCAGCGGCGCATAGATGTCGGCGGTCTCGCGCGCCGCCATCACCCGCGTCTCTTCGTCGGCGTTCTTGATGTCGTGCAGATAGCAGATGCGCTCGGCCAGTTTGATCACCACCGCCCGCACATCTTCAACCATGGCCAGCAGCATGTGGCGCAGATTGTCGACCTGATGCAGGGTGGGATCGCGGCCACCGCTACTCTGCAGGGCGCGGATCGCCTCCATGCGGCCGACGTTCTCGATCAGGCGGGCAACATTGGGGCTGACATCGGTGGTGATCTCCACCAGATCCATCACCCCTTCGTCATACAGCGGCAGCAGCAGGGCAGCAGCATAGGCGTCCTGATCGAAGGCCATGGTGGCCAGGATCACCACCATCTCGCGGCCGCGAGCCAGCAGCGCCAGCCCCTCGGGGCCATCCCCCACCCGCTCGGCACAGCGCTGGTAGAGGGCCGCCAGCGGCGCGCAGATCCCCTCGGCAATGCCAAGGCCGCGCAACCACTGAGTCACATCCTCAGGCTGATGCTGATGTTTGCTATCGCGAACCGAAACCATGCTCCCCTCTTCTCCTTGAACTGCGGCATCAGCCTGCGTTGTTACCCTCAGCGGCGCTCAAACAGGGCCAAGGCTTCAACATGGTGCGTCTGTGGAAACATATCGACCAGGGCCAGCCGACTCAAGACAAATCCCTGAGCAGCGAGTACCGCGGCATCGCGGGCCAGGGTGGCCGGGTTGCAGCTGATATAGGCCACCCGCCGCGCCCCTAGTGCCGCCAGCCCGCCGACCACCCCTTTGGCGCCCTCGCGCGACGGGTCGAGGACTACGGCGCTAAAGGCACCGCCAGCCAGCGCCTCAGGCGGCACACCGGCATTGAGATCGCCCAGCAGGAACTGTGCCGGCAACCCCAGCCGCTCGGCGTTGGCCCGGGCCTGCTCAACCATCGCCGTGACCCCTTCCACCGCCACCACCTCGGCGCCGGCGGCGGCCAATGGCAGGGCAAAGTTGCCGACGCCGCAAAACAGATCCAGCAGCCGCTCACCGGCCACTGGCTGTAACCAGTCGAGCAGCCGTTGTACCAGTGCCTGATTCACGGCGGCGTTGACCTGGATGAAGTGATGGGGCTGAAAGGCGATGGCCAATGGCCGTTGTGAGACCTGGATCTGATAATGGCAGGCGGCCAGCGGCTGGCCCGCCACATCGACCACGCTGCCATCGTTGTCCTCAAAGCCGAAACGCAGGCCGTCGAGCGCCGCCGCCAGTGCCGCCAGTCGCGGCGCCGGCACTGGCCGCAAGCGGCGCAACAGCAGCAGCGGCCCCTCGCTGCTCAGCAGCAGTTCGGCATGGCCATAATCATCCGGCCGCGCCTGGGCCGCCAGCGCAGCGCGGATCTGCGGCAGCAGCGCCGCCAGCGCCGGTTCCAGCACCGGGCACTGGTCGATAGCGCAGATGTCGTTGCTACCGGCGCTGCGGAAACCCAGCTGCAGTTGGCCGCGTTCGATGCGCAACGCCAGCCGCGCCCGTCGGCGATAGCCATAAGGCGCAGCGGCGATCACCGCCTCCGGCTCAGGTACGCTCAGGCCACCCAGCTGGCGCAGCTGATGAACCAACTGCTCAGCCTTGCTCTGCTGCTGCAACCCAGGCGAAGCATGTTGCAGACGGCAGCCACCACAGCGGCCGACATGGGGGCAGATTGGCGTCTGACGCTCGCTGCTGGCGCGCACCACCTTGCCCAGCCGGGCTTCGGCGTAACGCGCTGCGTCACGGCTCAGGCGGGCCTCCACCTGCTCACCGGGCAGGGCGCCGGCAACAAACACCACCTTGCCCTGATGGCGGGCCACACCGCGCCCCTGATCGTCCAGCCGCTCGATGTTCAGGGTCAGAACGGCAGAGCTGGGGGCGTTACGCTGGGGCTTGAAAAACTGGACCATGATCATCTCTTGCAGTGGTGGGACCGGGGCCCCGAAATGGGGTTGCCGGCGTAGGCAACATCAACCCGGCATGTCATCATGCAGCGCTGTTCTTTCACTGACCAAAGGCCTGCGTGCGCGCTCTGAGTCTGCGATCCTGGGTACTGTTGCTGTCGCTGACGCCGACCTTGCTGATCGGCATCCTGCTCGGCAGCTACTTTACCCTGCACCGCTTCAGCGAGCTTGAGGAAAACCTCATTGAGCGCGGTTCCGACATTATTGAACCGCTGGCCATCGCCAGCGAATACGGCATGGTCCACAACAGCCGCGAGATGCTCAAGCGGCTGATCGGCATCGCTCACCGCAAGCATTCCGAGGTGGTGCGCGCCATTGCCATCTTCGACAACCAGCACCGGGTGTTTGTTAACAGCTCGTTCCAGCGTAACTTCAACCAGCTGCGCCTGCCCCCCGGCTCGGCCATTCCCGCCTTTACCGAGATTGAACACGCCAGCAATGGCGATGTGCTGCTGCGCACCCCAATCTATCAGGAGAGCAACCTGCTCGGCCTGCGCGCTGACGAGCAGGCCCCCATCCTCGGTTATGTGGTGGTCCAGCTCAACACTGACCACGCCAAGGTGCAGCAGTACAAGGCCGCCAGCTACGCCATCGCCATCGTCGTACTCGGGGCGATCATCAACCTGTTTTTCGCCTTCCGTCTGGTCAAGCAGGTCACCGAGCCAATCGGCGAGATGGTGGATGCAGTGGACCAGATCCGTAAAGGGCGCCTCGATACCCGGGTGGGTGGTCCCAAAATGGGCGAGCTCGACGCGCTGCGTCTGGGCATCAATGCCATGGCCAAATCGCTGCAGGAATCGCAGCAGGAGTTGCAGAACAGCGTCGAACAGGCCACCGCCGACCTGCGCGAGACCCTGGAGCAGATCGAGATCCAGAACATCAAGCTGGATATGGCCAACAAGCGGGCCCAGGAGGCGGCGCGCACCAAGAGCGACTTCTTGGCCAACATGAGTCACGAGCTGCGTACCCCGCTCAACGCCGTCATTGGCTTTACCAAGCAGTTGGCCAAAACCGGGTTGAGCTCGCACCAGCGCGATTACCTGTCAACCATTGAGCGCTCGGCCCACAACCTGCTCAACATCATCAATGACGTGCTCGATTTCTCGAAACTGGAAGCAGGCAAGCTGAAGCTCGAGCAGATGCCGTTCCGGCTGCGCGATACCCTGTTTGAAGTGGCTACCCTGCTGGCGCCGGACGCCCACGACAAGCGGCTGGAGTTTGCGGTGATGGTGGCCAACGACGTGCCTGACTACCTGATCGGCGATGCCTTCCGCATCAAGCAGGTGCTGACCAACCTGCTCGGTAACGCGGTCAAGTTCACCGAGCGCGGCTACGTACAGGTGCAGGTGCTGCTGGTCGCCGACCATGGCGAGCGGGTCGATATCAAGGTCAGTGTCAAGGACACCGGTATCGGCATCAGCCGCGAACAGCAGCAGTCGCTGTTCTCCGCCTTCAGTCAGGGCGACAGCTCCATCACCCGCCGCTATGGCGGCACCGGCCTTGGCCTGGTCATCTCGCAGCAGCTGGTGCGGCAGATGGGCGGCAACATGACCCTCGACTCCGAACAGGGGCGCGGCAGTACCTTCCATTTCAGCCTCAACTGCGCCAAATCACCGCTGCCGCTGGGCGAGCCGCTGCCACTGGAGTTGCTGCGCCAACGCTCGCTGCTGCTTTATGAGCCGCTGCCGGTCAGCCGCCGCGCCATCGCCGAGCCACTCACCGCCTGGGGGGTGCAAGTCACCAGCTGTTCCGAGCCGATCGAATGGCGCGGCTATCTGGATCGTGGCCAACGAGTCGATGTGGTGCTGCTCTCCTGCGCTGCGGCCAGCAATGACATGCCCAGGCTCAAGGCGCTGCTCGAAGAAGCGCGCCACATCAGCGAACGGGTGGTGGTGATCTGCAACCTCAACGATCCGCTGCTGCATGAGCAGATCCGCGACTGCGGCGCCGACGAGTGCTTTGTCAAACCGCTGCCGTTCCAGCGGCTGGTACAGGCGATCCTGCCCCATAGCCAGCCCCAGCCCGCCGGCCCGGCCCTGATCGCGCCGGCTGATAGCCGTATCAATGCCCGCGTGCTGGCCGTAGATGACAACCCGGCCAACCTCAAACTGCTGGAAGCGCTGCTCAAGGATATGGTGGCCGAGGTGGTCTGCTGCCGCGATGGCCAGGAGGCGGTGCTGGCGGCCCAGAAGAGCCACTACGATCTGATCCTGATGGATATCCAGATGCCCAAGCTGGACGGGGTCAGCGCCACCGCCCAGATCCGTCGCACCCTGATGAACCGCGCCACCCCGGTGGTGGCGGTAACCGCTCATGCCCTGCCCGGCGAGCGCGAAAAACTGCTGGGCCAAGGGCTGGATGACTACCTGACCAAGCCGGTTGATGAAGCAGCACTCGCCAACCTGATGCGGCGCTGGCTTAAAACCCAGGCCGAACCGCTCAGTAACGATCTGGCCGAGCAGCAGGAGGCGGTGGTCGTCACCCTGCCCGGCAGTGGCAGCATCGACTGGGCGCTGGCCCTCAAGCGCAGCGGCAACAAGCAGGCGCTGGCCGAAGAGATGATGCAGATGCTGATCGACAGCCTGCCTGAAGCCGCCCGCAACATTGAGGCGGCCTACCACGGTGGCGAGCGCGAGGCACTGCGCCAGCATGTGCACAAACTCAATGGTGGCTGCTGCTACACCGGCGCCCCACGCCTGCAGCAGCTGGCCCACACCATTGAGACCGGCCTCAAGCAGGAGCTGCCCCTGGCCGACATCGAGCCCGAAGTGCTGGAGCTGCTCGACGAAATGGACAACCTGCGCAACGCCTGGCAGGAGATGGTCGAAGCAAGCGACAGCCAGCGTTAATCACTGGCAGCCGGCACCTTGGCGTAAGGCAGCCGCGCCAGGCGCTGGCTGCAGTGGTAACTGTCGAGGCCGGAAACGGCCACAGTGCCCAGCGCCTCGATATCGAGGTAGCCGTCGGCCTCAGGCGCGCCGCCCAGCACCCGCAACCGCTCGATGCGGCCTACCACCAGTTGGGTGTTGTTGGCAGCAATGGGGAGCAGCTGTTCCAGCCGCAACCAGATGGCCAGCGGGCTTTCGGCCACCGCTGGCGCCGGCGAGCCTGACCAATACTCCGGCGTCAGGCCGGTGGCCGCAAACTCGCAGACGCCTCGCGGATAGCGGGCGGAGGTCTGGTGAGCCTGAGGGAAGAAGCCACGCCCCACCTGACTGAGGGTGAACACACCGCTGGATTCAAGGTTATCGACGCTGTGGCGCTCGACCGAGCGGGGCCGGGTGATGTAGCCCAGCAAGGGCGGATCAGCGCCCAGATGCACCACACTGCTGACGATCGCCAGATTGGTGGCGCCATCAGCGCCTATGGTGCCGATCAGGTTGGCGCTCTTGAAGCCAGACAAACTGTTGATCAATTGCGCCCGATAACGGCGCTCCAGGCCGGCCAACGCCTGCTGTTCAAGCTGCCACTGTTGCACTGCCCCGCCCCATTACCCGTTGCACCTCTCCCCGTTACGCGCTGAGCAGGGCCGAGGTTCAGGCGACAACGAAAAACCCCGGCGCAGGGCCGGGGTCGCGGGGGCGGAGCTGAGG
>JAGOCY010000112.1 GCA_017998495.1 Corallincola sp. | reverse complement strand
GCCCCTGACCAGCACACAGCCCACCCGCGGATTGGGGCTGGTGGTGTAACGGCCGCACTCGGCCAGACGCAGCGCGCGGGCCATAAAGCGGGCATCCAGGGCGGTGAAGGTCTCAGCCATCAGGGTGATTTCTGCAGTTTGGCCACCGCCTCTTCAAACTGGCGGATGTCATCGAAGGACAGGTAAACCGAGGCAAAGCGCACGTAAGCCACCTTATCGAGCTTTTTCAGCGCCTCCATCACCAGTTCACCCAAGAGCCGGCTGCTCACTTCACGCTCGCCGGTGGCGCGCAGCTGAGAGCCGATCTCGGCAATGGTGCTTTCGATCGCCTCAGTCGGCACCGGCCGCCGCTCCAGCGCCCGCAGCAGGCCGGCGCGCAGCTTCTCTTCGTTGAACGGCTCGCGGCTGCCATCGCGCTTGATGATGCGCGGCATCACCAGCTCCGCCCCTTCAAAAGTGGTGAAGCGCTCGCCACAGGCGGTGCATTCACGCCGGCGCCGCACCTGCTGGCCTTCAGCCACCAGCCGTGAATCGATCACCTTGGTATCGGGTTTGCCACAAAAAGGACAATGCATGGTTGTGCGAGCCTCTTTATTCGCCGTGCAATGACAAAGGCCGCCCGCAGGCGGCCTTGCTACTTTAGCTCAGGCTTAGCCGTAAACCGGCAGGCGCTTGCAGATGGCGCTGACCTTTGCCCGCACCGCATCCAACACGGCGTCGTCAGTGCTGTTATCGAGCACATCGCAGATCCAGCCGGCCAGATCGGCGGCGTCGGCTTCGACAAAGCCACGACGGGTAATGGCCGGGGTGCCGATGCGGATACCGCTGGTGACGAAGGGCGAACGCGGATCGTTGGGCACCGAGTTCTTGTTGACGGTGATGTGGGCCTTGCCCAGCGCCGCATCAGCATCTTTACCGCTGATTTCGCGGTCGATCAGATCCACCAGGAACAGGTGGTTTTCAGTACCGCCGGAGACGATCTTGTAACCGCGTTGCTGGAACACGCTGACCATCGCCTTGGCGTTTTTGATCACCTGGGCCTGATAGGCCTTGAACTCCGGCTCCATCGCTTCTTTGAAGGCCACTGCCTTGGCGGCGATGACGTGGCACAGCGGGCCACCCTGACCACCGGGGAACACGGCGCTGTTGAGCTTCTTGTAAATCTCTTCATCGCCAATGGCCGACAGGATCATGCCGCTGCGCGGGCCAGCGAGGGTCTTGTGGGTGGTGGTGGTGACCACATGGGCGTGGGGCAGCGGGTTCGGGTAGAGGCCAGCGGCGACCAGACCGGCGACATGGGCCATGTCCACCAGCAGGTAGGCGCCCACGCGATCGGCAATGGCGCGGAACCGCGACCAGTCGATCACCTGTGAATAGGCGGAGAAACCGGCGATCACCATCTTCGGACGGTGCTCGAGAGCCAGACGCTCCACTTCGTCATAATCGATGCGGCCTTCGGCGTTCACGCCATACTGCACCGCGTTGTAGATCTTGCCGGAGAAGTTGACCTTGGCGCCGTGGGTCAGGTGGCCACCGTGGGCCAGGCTCATGCCCAGCACCACATCGTGGGGCTGCAGCAGGGCGTGGAATACGGCGATATTGGCCTGCGAGCCGGCGTGCGGCTGGACGTTGACATAGTCAGCGCCAAACAGCGCCTTGGCGCGGTCGATGGCCAGCTGCTCGACCACGTCCACATACTCGCAACCACCGTAGTAGCGCTTGCCCGGGTAGCCCTCGGCGTACTTGTTGGTCAGCTGTGAACCCTGTGCCTGCAACACCCGCGGGCTGGCATAGTTTTCAGAGGCGATCAGCTCGATATGGTCTTCCTGACGGGCAACTTCATCCTCCATTGCCTGCCAGAGTTCGGGATCATAATCGGCGATGGTCATGGTACGCGACAGCATGGGCTCTCCACGGGGGCTGGTGGGCGGTCTCAAGGGGCGGAATTCTAACCGGTTCGGGCGCCAGATCACAGCCTCGATTAGCGCACTTGAGCTAGCCGCCCGCGGTAGCCACGCCCTTGGGGCATGGCGCTGGCAGCGCCGCGATCAGGAGACTCGCCTGATCGCCGGGCTGGTGCCACAATACGGCCCTTCCTGACAGCCAAGCTTATGGATCTATGCAATACATCTACACCATGCATCGGGTTGGCAAAGTGGTGCCGCCCAAGCGTCATATCCTCAAAGATATCTCTCTCAGCTTCTTCCCCGGTGCCAAGATCGGCGTGCTCGGCCTGAACGGCTCGGGTAAGTCGACCCTGCTACGCATCATGGCCGGCATCGACAAAGAGATCGATGGCGAAGCCCGCCCGCAGCCGGGGATCAAGGTCGGCTACCTGCCGCAGGAGCCGCAGCTCAACCCCGAGCACAATGTGCGCGAAGCGGTCGAAGAGGCCTTGGGCGCCGTGAAGAACGCCCTCGCCCGCCTCGATGAGGTGTACGCCGCCTACGCCGACGAGAACGCCGATTTCGATGCCCTGGCCCGTGAACAGGCGGAGCTGGAGGCGATCATCCAGGCCGGCGACGGCCACAACCTCGACAACAAACTGGAGCGCGCTGCCGACGCCCTGCGCCTGCCCGCCTGGGATGCCAAGGTCGCCACTCTGTCGGGTGGTGAGCGCCGCCGCGTCGCCCTCTGCCGCCTGCTGCTGGAGCAGCCGGACATGCTGCTGCTCGACGAACCGACCAACCATTTGGACGCCGAATCGGTCGCCTGGCTGGAGCGTTTCCTCCACGACTACAGCGGCACTGTGGTGGCCGTCACCCACGACCGTTACTTCCTCGACAACGTCGCCGGCTGGATCCTCGAACTGGACCGTGGCCACGGCATCCCGTGGGAAGGCAACTACAGCTCCTGGCTGGATCAGAAAGAGAAGCGTCTGGCCCAGGAACAGGCCGGCGAGCGCTCGCGCCAGAAGTCGATGGAAAAAGAGCTGGAATGGGTACGCACCAACCCCAAAGGCCGTCAGGCCAAGAGCAAGGCGCGTATGGCGCGCTTCGAAGAGCTGCAGCAGAGCGACTACCAGAAGCGTAACGAAACCAACGAGCTGTTCATTCCGCCGGGCCCGCGCCTGGGGGACAAGGTGATCGAGGTCAGCAACCTGACCAAGAGCTACGGCGACCGGGTGTTGATCGACGACCTGAGCTTCACCGTGCCCAAGGGCGCCATTGTCGGCATCATCGGCCCCAACGGTGCCGGTAAGTCGACCCTGTTCCGCATGCTGCTCGGCCATGAACAGCCGGACTCTGGCCAGATCGTGGTTGGCGAAACGGTCAAGATGGCCGCCGTTGATCAGTTCCGTGACAAGCTCGATCCCAAGAAAACGGTGTGGGAAGAGGTGGGCGAAGGGCAGGACATGCTGCGCATCAACAACTTCGAGATCAACACCCGCGCCTATGTGGGCCGCTTCAACTTCAAAGGCTCCGATCAGCAGAAGCGCATCGGTGAACTCTCGGGCGGTGAGCGCAACCGTGTCCATCTGGCCACTCTGCTCAAAGCTGGCGGCAACGTGCTGCTGCTTGACGAACCAACCAACGACCTGGATGTGGAAACCCTGCGCGCGCTGGAAAACGCCCTGCTCGAATTCCCCGGCAGCGCCATGGTGATCTCGCACGATCGCTGGTTCCTCGACCGTGTGGCGACCCACATCCTCGACTACCGCGATGAGGGCAAGGTCAACTTCTTCGAAGG
This sequence comes from Corallincola sp., assembly GCA_017998495.1. Lineage (GTDB taxonomy): Bacteria > Pseudomonadota > Gammaproteobacteria > Enterobacterales > Neiellaceae > RGIG665. The sequence goes on along the minus strand of JAGOCY010000112.1, from coordinate 2,052 downwards.
CAACTTCAGCGACTACGAAGAGTGGCTGAAGAAGACCTTCGGTGCCGAGGCGGTCGAACCCCACCGCATCAAGTACAAACGCCTGGAAAAGTAAGGATGTAACGGCACCGTTCCTTGCGGTGCCTCACCCTTTTGTGCGGGGGCCTGCGGGCCCCCGTTGTGTTGTCAGCCCCCCTGACTAAGATGAATTCGTCATTCCCGCCGGAGAGTCCCATGCACGAGCGTCGTCGCCATGCCCGTATCGCCTTTAATGTCAGTGCCGAGCTGATCGCCGCCGACCATCGGGCAGCGACCGAGATCTATGATCTGTCGCTCAAGGGGGCGCTGGTCAGCCTGCCCGACGGTTGGCCACAGGCGGTCAAATCAGCGCTGCTGGTGATCCGGCTCCAGGGTAGCGAAGCAGTGATCACCATGCAGGTGAGCGTGGCTCATCTCCATGACTCGCACTTGGGCCTCTATTGCCACCACATCGACATCGACAGCATCACCCATCTGCGTCGTTTAATTGAACTTAACCTGGGCGATGAATCACTACTGCAGCGGGAGCTGGCGGAGTTGCTGCCGCCCGATAGCGCCAGCTAACCAGCCTTAGCGCATCTGTGCTAAACACAACCGCCCCACTATCGGGGCGGTGCTGTTAGCGTAAGAGCCTCGCCTCAGATCTTGAGCGCGACCTCGGTTCCTTCACGGATCGCCCGCACCGCATCCAGCTCCGCCGCCAGGCGGGCACCGCCGACCAGATGGACGCTGGCCCCCAATGACTGCAGCGCGCCATAAAGATCATCATCGGGCTCCTGGCCGGCACAGACGATCACCTGGTCAACCGCCAGCAACAGAGGCTTGCCATTGACGCGGACATGCAGACCTTCGTCATCCACAGATTCGTAGCTGACGCCGCTCATCATCTCAACGCCATAGCGTTTAAGCAGGGCACGGTGGATCCAGCCGGTGGTTTTACCTAAGCCGGCGCCCGGTTTGCTGGACTTACGCTGCAGCATCACAATCTGGCGCGGCGCGCTAACCGCTGCCGGCTCTGGGAGCAGGCCGCCCGGCTGTTGCAGGCTGCGGTCGATGCCCCAAAAACCCAGCCAATGGTCCAGCTGGCGCGTTTCCGGGTGGCCGGCCTCGCACAGATAGGCGGCCACATCAAAGCCGATGCCACCGGCGCCGATGATCGCCACCTTGGTTCCCACCGGCTTGTGATCGCGCAGCAGATCCAGATAGCTGAGCACCTTGGGGTGACCGGCACCGGGGATATTGAGATGGCGCGGCTTGACCCCGGTCGCCACCACAATGTCGTCGTACTGTTTGGCCAGCACATTGGGATGGGGAGCTTCTTCACCGAGGCGCAGCTCAACCCCCAACTGTTCAAGGCGCACCTTGAAGTAGCGCAGGGTCTCGCTGAACTCCTCTTTACCCGGGATCTGGCGAGCGTAGTTGAACTGGCCACCAATGGCGCTGTCGCGCTCAAACAGGGTCACGCGATGGCCCCGTTCGGCGGCGGTGCAGGCTGCAGCCAGGCCGGCCGGGCCGGCACCAATCACCGCCACAAACTTGCTGTAGGGGGAGAGTTCCGCCACCAGCTCGGTTTCGCGGCAGGCGCGTGGATTCACCAAGCAGCTGGCACGCTTGCCGGAAAACACCTGATCGAGGCAGGCCTGATTGCAGGCAATACAGGTGTTGATCTGCTCCGGCGCCCCTGCTGATGCCTTAACCACAAAATCGGGATCGGCCAGAAAAGGCCGGGCCATCGACACCATATCGGCATCGCCACGGGCCAACACCTCTTCGGCCACCGCCGGATCGTTGATGCGGTTGGAGGTAATGAGCGGAATAGTCACCGCCTCACGCACCAGCTTGGTCACCCAGGTAAAAGCAGCGCGCGGCACTGAGGTGGCAATGGTCGGCACCCGAGCTTCGTGCCAGCCGAGACCGGTGTTGATGATGCTGGCCCCAGCCGCCTCAATGCGCCGCGCCATCTCCGGCAGTTCGCGCACGCTGGCCCCCTGCTCCACCAGCTCCAGCATCGACAGCCGGAAGATGATCACAAAG
>JAGOCY010000110.1 GCA_017998495.1 Corallincola sp. | reverse complement strand
CGAACAGGGCTTTTTCCAGCAGGCCGTTGGCAGTACCACCGACAATCGCCAGATCCAGCCCGAGTGGATGGCCGAGGGAGTAGATGGCGGCGCCCTTGGGCGGGATGGCGGTGGTGGTAAATGGGGTGCCAAGCGGCTGCTCGGCCTTGAGCAACGCCAGATCATGCACCACGTCGATATCCACCACCGTCAGCGGTCCGCGCCGGCCGTCGGTTGACAGCCACTCCAGCCGCGACTGCTCGGGGTTGTGCACCTTGTCAGCGATCACATGAAAATTGCTGGCCAGCATCTGGCTGTCACCGAACACAAAACCGGTGCCCAGTGATGATTTGCGGCCAGTGGCCGGGTTGATCACATCAATGCGATACACCGCCGATTTGCTGGCGGCAAACAGCTGCTGGGCGACAGTGTCGGAGGGCGGTGCGGCCAGCAGCGGCAGGCTCAACGCCCACAGCAACAGAACTCTTAGCATGACATCCCTGATTCGTGGTGGTTAATGCGCGCCATCGCGCAGACCAGCCGGCAGTGTGCCACGCCCGGCCAGCAACGTCATCGCCGACGATCGCCTGACGCGCGGCCTATTGGCAACTACGCTTGAGGGGAGTTTGTCAGTCAGCGGGAGAATGTGCAGCCATGCAATCGATTCAGGTGAAGGACTACATGAAGCGCCATCCGGTTACCTTCAGGGCCGATGACACTATCTTCGACGCCATCGAGAAGCTGCTCAGCAGCAATCTGACCGGCGGCCCGGTGGTGGATGAGCACAAACGCCTGATCGGTTTTATCTCCGAACAGGACTGTATCGCCAAAGGGCTGGAAGCCTCCTATCACTGTGAACGGGTGGCGCTGGTGGAAGAGTTCATGCGCCGCGATGTGCTCACCGTCAAACCTCACGACGGCATCATCGAGGTGGCCCAGCAGATGATCCAGGCCAAGCCCAAGCTCTACCCAGTGGTGGACGACGCCGGCCATCTGGTGGGCATCATCCATCGCCGTGATGTGCTGCGCTGCATCGAAGCGCAGATGCGCAGCTGCTTCAAAACGGCCGTTTAGTCGGTGCTAACGGCCGGTGGTGTCAACCCACCGGCCGCCTTCCTCAGCTTCAGGTTGTGACCTAAGCCGCTGTCGCGGCGCCTTTTGCTGTTGCCTCGCAGCCGCCCCATCTTCAACAATGACCGCTCCAAGGTGCGTCCTGCATCGCGATGGACATTGCCGGCAGCCACCGGCCAGAGGGAGCGCAACATGATCCTGTCCCGTATCAGCAATCTTTTCCGTGGTGTACTCAGCCTGTTTGTCAGTGGTCTCGAGCGTCGGCATCCAGAGGCGCTGCTGGAGCTGGAGCAGGAGAACCTGCGTAAGCAGATCGCCAACTTCAACCAGGGGCTGGCCGCCCATGCCGGTCTGGCCGAACGGTTGATGAGTCAGGTGCGCAAGCTGGAGAGCGAAGAGCGCGAGCTGCGCGCCCGCACCACCGCCCACCTCAGGGCCGGCAATAAAGAGGCTGCCGCCCAGCATGCGCTGCGCTTGCAGACAGTGCAGCGAGAACTGACCGAGAACCGCAGCCAGCTGGCGGAGGCTGAAACCACCTACGCCAATCTGGTCAAGGCCCGTGATGTGGCGGTGAATGGCGCACGCGCCAAGATCGAAGGGCTCAAGGGCGCCATCAATGACATGCGCATGAAAAAAGCGATGGCCGACATGAACGAGATGGCGGCCGGCATGGTCACCGAGATCGGTGGCTCGGGCGATACCCTTAACCGTCTGCACGAGATGGTCGAAGAGGAGCGCACCAAGGCCGCCGGGCGGGCGCGCATGGCGCGTGATGCCATGGATATGAGCGGCATCGAGATCAAAGAGGCGGAGCAGCAGGCCCTGGCGGATCAGGCGCTGGTCGACTTCGCCGCCGCCGAAGGCATTTCACTGGGTGATGGCGCCAGCAGTGCCGCGCCTGCCAGTCGCGCCATGGGCAGTAAGGCCAGCGACAGTCAAAGCAGTTAAGGGGCAGCCGATGAGCCTGGCCGCGGATGCGCCGCAGTGGCTGCGGGAGATGGCGGGCGCTTACGAAAGTGGCGCCTTTAACCAGTTTGTGCTGCACGGCAACGTCAGCGACCGTTACCCGCTGGATGGCGCGCTGGTGGGGCTGGGCCGTTATCTTGAAGCCCAGGTGCTGGCCACCTTTGATTTGGTCTTTCAATACGATGCCGGCAACGGCCTGACCCTGCTGCGCGGTAGCGAGCGCTTTCACCAGTGGCCGGCGGCCAAGGGGCTGACCGCCTTGCCCCACGAGCCACGGGCGGCGCTGCTGCTGGTGGGCCGCTATGTGCGCTATCAGGCCAATCTGGTGGCGCTGGAGCGGGCCCAACCCTGCCACATCGCCTGCCTGATCCGCGGCGCCGATCAGCTGCTCGCCGCTGAACGGCGCAGTGATCTGGAGGTGGCGGCATTGGCCAGCCTGGTACGCGACTGGGCCGATGAGACCCCCTTTGTGGCTCAGCCCTTTGTCAGCTTGCTGGTGGCCGACAGCCTTACCGATCTGCACCCGCAGGTGGCCAATAACCCACGCACCCTCAAGTTACGGGTACCACTGCCATCCGCCAGCGAACTGCAGGCGACCCTGGAACGGCTACAGCAGCAGTTGCCGGCGGCCTTCAGCAGCGACATTCAGGCCAGCGAAGCCGCAGCGGCGCTGATCGGGGTTAGCCTCAGCGCCATTCATAGCCTGGTGCGGCGCCGCGCTCACAGTGGCCCGCCATTGACCCGCAGCGACTGGCGCGACATCAAAAAGCAGCTGGTGGAGAGCGAAGCAGGCAGCCTGCTCGAGTTTATCGAGTCACGCCGCACCCTCGATGACTACCACGGCCAGCCGGCGCTTAAAGCTTGGCTGCGTCAGGATCTGGCACTGTGGCAACGGGGCGATCTGCAGGCGCTGCCCAAGGGTTACCTGTTCTGTGGTCCGGTGGGCACCGGCAAGACCTATCTGGTTGAATGCCTCGCCGGTGAGGCGGGGGTGCCGGTGCTCAAGCTCAAGAACTTCCGCGACCGCTGGGTTGGCTCCAGCGAAGCCAATCTGGAAACCATCTTTCGCCTGATCCGCGCCCTCGGCCGCTGCATGGTGTTTATCGATGAAGCGGACCAAACCCTGGGCCAACGCAACGCCGGTAATAGTGACGGCGGGTTGTCGGGCCGGCTTTATTCGATGATCGCCCAGGAGATGGGCGATGCCGCCAATCGTGGCCGGGTGGTGTGGGTGCTGGCCTCGTCACGGCCGGATCTGATCGAGGTGGATCTCAAACGGCCAGGCCGGGTGGACGTCAAAGTGCCACTGCTGCCCACCGTGAGCGCGGCCGAAAGCGCCGGCCTGCTGGCCGCGCTACTCAAACGCTACGGGGTGGTGGTTGATGGTGCGGCGCTGGCTGCGCTGGCGCTGCCCCTGCTGTTGACGCCCGGTGCCGCCGAGGCACTGGCAGTCAAAATCTACCGCCAGATCGCCACCGCTGGCAGTGAGCCCTTGGCGGCTATCGCCCAGGCCATCGATGGCTATCAGCCGCCAGTACCGGCCGCCACCCTGCAGTTGCAGATGCAGCTGGCGGTGCGTGAGGCCACCGACATCGACTTTGTGCCGGTCGAGCTGCGTCATCTGGCCAGCGCGCCGGAGGTGGCCGGATGAAGGGGTTGCGTTATCTGTGGCAAGCCTTTGTTGCCCGCCCCTGGGGCATGCCGATCCCGCCTAACTGGTTTGTGCTAGCGGCAGCAGGCTTGCTGGGCCATTTCATCAGCCCCGGTTTTTGGCTGCTGGGGGCCGGTATTGAGCTGGCTTACCTGTTACTGCTGGCCAGCAACCAGCGTTTTCAGCTGTGGGTCGACAGCGGCGGTGCTGCGGACAGCAGTGACAGTGGCCGCCACTACCAGCAGCTGTTCGACAGCCTCGATGACGATGGCCAGCGCAGCCAGCAGGCGGTGGAGCAGCGGGCGCGCGAGATCCTCGGCTATCTCCGGGCCAAGCCGGTGCTGGCCAGCCATATCAGCACCGTCGAGCAGCTGGTATGGCTCAATCTGCGCCTGCTGGTGGCCGGTCGCGGCCTCAAGCAGTTGGCCGAACATGCCGAGCAGGAGCGCGATCCGCTACGCGCCAAAGAGCTGTTGCTGCAGCGCTCGCTGGCCGATCCTGAATTGAACCCTGAATTACGCCGCAGCCTGGAACAGCAGCAGGCGGTGATCGACGCGCGCCAGCACGCTCACAGCGAAGCCAGCCGCCGCTATCAGCATGTGGAAGCCGAGATTGAGCGCATCGATCAACAGCTAGCGCTGATCGGTGAACAGGCGCTGCTGATGACCGATGAAAGCGGCATCGGCCAGGCCCTGGACGCACTCACCAGTGCCTTTGATGAAACCAGCCGCTGGCTGGGCAGCAACAGCGAGCTGCTGGGGGCGCTGGCGCCGCTGACTGAACAGCCGCTGCCGCCTGCGGTGCTGGCCACTAGCAATCGCCGCCCGCGCACCAAACAACAGCAATGAGTTTTTACCTGACGGATCGCAGCACAGGAGAGCAGCCATGACCGCCACCCGCCCCCGACCTTCAAGCCACTGGCGCCAGCGTGGCAGCGCTGCCGGCAAGTTCATCACCCTGATATTGGTGGCTGGCCTGATCGCCATGGGCATCTATCTGGTGCGCCAGGACTTGGGCGGGGCAACAGGCCCTCAGCCAACGGCCGCTCAGTCGCAGCAGCCAGACGCGCCGCTGGTGGTGGATGGCGAAGCGCCAACCCCGGCAGAGCCGGTCACCGGCCTGCCCACGCTGGCCGCTGCGGCACCTTACCTGCCCAAAGGCAATGTGATTGAGATCGACATCAGCGAATACGCCGGCTATGGCGGCCTGATTGTCGCTAACGGCGGCCTTGAGCCCAACCCTGACTCCTTCTTTGCCCGCAACTATGGCTTTCAGGTCAAGCTGGTGCTGAGCGAAGAGGAGAGCTGGTCGAAGCTCAACAACGGTCAGGTGGCGGCCTCGGTTACCACCGCCGATACCCTAGCGGTGATGGGGCGCCAGCTGGACGTGGTGGTGCCAGCCCAGATCAGCTTCAGCCGTGGTGCCGACCAGCTGGTGGTGGATACTGGCATTGCCAACATCAACGCCCTGCGTGGCAAGGTGCTGGCCGCCGCCCAGTTCAATGAGAGCGAGTTCTTTATCCGCTACCTGACCCAGGAAGCGGGCATCCCCATCACCATCCTGCGCGATCTGGATGGTCGGCCAGCGCCTGGCAGCCTCGGGCTGGTGTTCTATGACGATGCCTTTCTCGCCTGTGACGCCTATGGCCATGAGCTGGCCAGCGGTAACAACCGGCTGAACGGCTGCGTTGGCTGGTCGCCGCGTACCGAAGAGGTGGTGGCTGCCTCTGGTGGCCGCGCCAAGATGCTGGTGTCTAACCGTAACCTGCTGATCATTGCCGACCTGCTGATGGTCAACAAAGGCTTTGCCAACGCTCACCCCCAATGGGTGACCGGGCTGGTGCACGGCCTGCTCGAGGGTAACCGCCTGCTCAGTGCCGATCCGGCCGCCCACAGCGCCACTGTGGCCCGGGCCCTCGGCTGGGATGCAGCCGAAACCCTGACTGAACTGACCAAGGTTCATCTGAGCAACCTGCCGGAGAATCTGGCGTTTTTTGAGGGCACCATCGACGCCGCCGGCTCCTACAGCGGCATCTTCCAGTCGTCGGTGCTGGCCTATGGCAACCTGATCAAAAA
>JAGOCY010000111.1 GCA_017998495.1 Corallincola sp. | reverse complement strand
AATCATCGGGCGATGAGGAGATGGTGGACGCTACAGGGCTCGAACCTGTGACCCCCGCCTTGTAAGGGCGGTGCTCTACCAACTGAGCTAAGCGTCCATCAGTCAACGGGGCGCAATTATAGGGGGCGGCGCGATCCTGTCAACAGCTTTTTGGTGCTGCTTCACGGGCCGTTCCGTTGCCCGATCAAAGGCGATTTTTTCTTCACTGTCAGGCAGCTGCAAAGGGTAAGCAGCTTTTTTGCGGGACTGTAAAAAGCGTGTTGACAGGGGGGGTGGTGATCCCTAGAATGCGCTCCGCGTTGAAGGCGAACAGCCGGAAAACAAAAGTGGGGCCATAGCTCAGTTGGGAGAGCGCTTGCATGGCATGCAAGAGGTCGTCGGTTCGATCCCGTCTGGCTCCACCACTTTCCGTGTCCCTTTCGTCTAGAGGCCTAGGACACCGCCCTTTCACGGCGGTAACAGGGGTTCGAATCCCCTAAGGGACGCCAATCAACGCAAAGTTCTGTTCCGGGTCCCTTTCGTCTAGAGGCCTAGGACACCGCCCTTTCACGGCGGTAACAGGGGTTCGAATCCCCTAAGGGACGCCATAACAGAACGCAGGTTTTCGATGTCCGGGTCCCTTTCGTCTAGAGGCCTAGGACACCGCCCTTTCACGGCGGTAACAGGGGTTCGAATCCCCTAAGGGACGCCATCGAAAACGCCCAAAGGTGTGGGGCCATAGCTCAGTTGGGAGAGCGCTTGCATGGCATGCAAGAGGTCGTCGGTTCGATCCCGTCTGGCTCCACCACTCTTCGCTATCCATTCCCCTTCGCTATCAATTCCCCCGCGTAGTTTTGTGCACCTGACAGCTGATGCCGGTTCGCTTAGCAATCAACGCTTGCTGTTGACAATCTGCGCCAGCGCTTCGTCTAGTTGCGGATAACTGAAATGAAAACCTGCTTGTTGTAGCCGGGCGGGGATCACCCGTTGTCCGTACAGCAGCAACTCTGACATTTCACCAAACAGCAGACGTAACAAAGGCGCCGGCATGCGGATCTCCGCTGGCCGCTTGAGCGCTCGCCCCAGGGCGGCGGTGAAATCGCCATTGGTGACCGGGTTTGGGGCGGTGAGATTGAAGATCCCCTCCTGATCCTCCCGCTCCAGCAGAAAACGGATCGCTTTGACCATGTCGTCAATGTGGATCCAGCTCATGTACTGCTGACCATCGCCCAAGGGCCCGCCCAATCCGAGACGGAAGGGGGGCAGCATGCGTGCCAGGGCGCCGCCGCCATTGCCGAGCACTATACCGGTCCGCAGGATGCAGACCCGGGCTTGATTGGCCAGCTGTAGCGCCAACGCTTCCCACTGGCGACAGACTTGGTGGCTGAACTCATCGTGAATAGCCTGATGGCTTTCATCGATCGGGCTTCCATCCTGCCGGCCGTAGTAGCCGATGGCCGAGCCACTGATCAGGATCTTTGGCGGCTTGCTGCTGGCCAGCCATAAGCGCACCAAGGCTTCAGTGGTATGCCAGCGGCTGTGGGTGATGCGCATCTTCTGGCGTGCGGTCCAGCGTTTGGCAATAGGCTCACCGGCTAAATTGATCACGGCATCGAAGCCGTTGAGATCCGGCAGATCAGCGAAACTGCTGAGGGTGTGGATATCAAAGCCAATGCGGTGCAGTGCCCGACTGGGGTTACGGGTCAGAACCGTGATGCGGTGGTGGTTGCGTAGATGGCTGATCAGCTTACTGCCGATAAAGCCGCTGCCGCCGGTGATAAGCAGTCTCATGGCCCCTGTTGCTCCGTCTGCCGCTGTTTCAGCTGTTCCAGCAGTTCTCGCCTACGGAATAAAAGATAGGTCAGGATCAGTTCACTGACGCTGATCAGGGTGAGCAGCAGGGCAATGGTATTGAGCAGTGCCTGCATGCTGCTGGTGGCCGGAGTTGCGCCTATGCCGAAAGTGGCGTAGCCACTGACGGCCAGGCCAATGGTGAAGAACAGAGCGGCAATGCTGTACTTACGTTTTTCATAAGCGCAGGCGCTTCTGCGCCTCTTGCGGACGATATAGACAAACACCGCGACCAGCAGCAACTGGAGGATCAGCATGCAGCCCCTTATGTGCCTCAGGTCTGCGGTTGCGCCTTGGCAATCATGCAGTTAGGGTGGTCCTTCGGTAGCAAGACCACGACCGCGCCATGGCAGACCCGAGCGATACTTCAGGCCTCACTTTAGACCCCCTTTGTCGTCTTCGGCAATGGCTGGCAGTGCTGCTGTGGTTGTGGCTGTTCACATCTGTGGCCGAGGCCCAGGTTCAGGGCGAACCAGAGCGAGCGACAGGCTGGCAGCAAAAGCAGGCGGTAACAGGTACGACCCAGGCGGTAGTGACGGCCAATCCCTGGGCGTCGCGCGCCGCCTGGTGGGCGCTGGAGCAAGGGGGCACGGCCGCGGATGCGGTGATTGCCGCCCAATGGACGTTGACCCTGGTGGAGCCGCAAAGCTCTGGCCTGGGGGGCGGCGCTTTTCTGCTCTATTACGATGCTGCAACCGACCAGCTGCTGACTTACGATGGTCGCGAGACTGCCCCGGCGGCTGTTGCCAGTGGTCGTTATCTGACGGCCGATGGCCAGCCGCAGGAATGGTGGTCGTTGGTCGCCAGTGGCCATTCGGTCGGTGTTCCCGGCCTGGTTGCCATGCTGGCGGCCGCCCATCAACGCCATGGCCGCTTGCCTTGGTCGCAACTGGTAGGGCCGGCTCAGGCATTGGCTCGGCATGGGGTGGCGGTGTCGCCGCGACTGGCCAGACTGCTGCGCGCCATCCCACATCCCAACTTGCTGGCCGACGGTGCTGCTCGCCGTTACTTCTTCCCCCATGGTCAACCGTTGGCGGCCGGAGTCAGCCTGCGAAATCCGGCGCTGGCCCAGACCCTAAGCCGATTGGGCGAGCAAGGGCCAGAGAGCTTCTACCGCGGGCCGCTGGCCGCTGAGATGGTTGCTGTGGTTCAGGCTCAGGGCGGGGAGCTGACGGAAGTCGATCTGGCTGGCTATCAGCCACGCCAGCGCCAGCCGCTATGTACCCTGTGGCGCCAGTATCGGGTGTGCAGCATGGGACCGCCTAGCAGCGGAGGCTTGGCGCTGCTGCAGATCCTGCAGCTGTGGCAACGGACCGAAGCCATGGCCAGCCATGACTTTGCCAGCGCCGCCAACGCTCACCGCTTCAGCCAGATCCTGCGGCTGGTGTTCGCTGATCGCGACCACCATCTGGCTGACCCTGATTTTGAATCTGTACCAGTTACTGCATTGCTGGCACCTGACTACCTGGATAGTCAGGCCCGGCGGATTGGCGAGCGTGACCATGGGCCGCAGGCGAGCGGCTTGCCGGTGCGCGCTGGCCACGGCCAGACGCCAGAGCTGCCCAGTACGACTCATTTGAGTGTGGTGGACCGTTGGGGCAATGTCGCCAGTATGACCAGCAGCATTGAGATGGGCTTTGGTTCAGGGTTGATGGCGGGGGGCTTTCTGCTCAACAACCAGCTGACCGATTTCTCATTTGGCAACGGCACGCTGGTCAACGCCATTGCCCCTGGCAAGCGACCGCGCAGCTCGATGACGCCGGTCGTGGTGTTTGATGGCAAGGGTGAAGTGCTACTGGTGATGGGCTCGCCCGGTGGCAGTCGCATCATTCCTTATGTCGCCTGGGCGTTGCTGGCCTATCTGGATGGGGGCATGGGGTTACAGCAGGCACTGGATCTGGGCCATGTCGCTAACCTCAATGGCGATGTCACCGAACTGGAAGAGGGAACGGCAGTCGTGGCGTGGGCGCCCGAGTTACGCCAGCGTGGTCATCGGACGGCGATTGTGCCGCTGGATTCAGGATTACATGCCATCAGCCGAGAGCAGGGGCGTTGGGTTGCCGCGGCGGATGGCCGCCGCGAAGGTTTGGCGCTGGCCCGTTAACGCTGGTTGCTGTGGTTAGCCGCCGACTTTGAAACGATCCGGCAGGATCTCGATCACCAGCCAGCGGCCTGCGCTCTGCTTCACCACCACAAAGCGGTCGGCCTCGCGCACACCGCCATTCTCGGCCCGCCCTTTGAGATGGATCTGGACCACTGCTTCAGTGGCCACCTTGCGCAGAAAATCTTCAGTGGTATCCATCACTGACACCTCGGCATCCTCCAGGTAGAGGGCGATCAGGTTGCGCCTGATCCCGGTGATGCTGCCGTAGCTATCCATGATGTCACGCAGCTGGGGGCCGGCCAGGGCCCGTGCCGCGTTCAAATCGTTGTTAACGTAGAGTGCTTCAAAGAAGGCGACGGCAGCATCTTCGCCGGTGCTTTCCTTTTCCTTGCCACAACCGATGAGTAGCAGGGGAATCAACAATGACAGCAGCAGATGACGTAGCACGGTTGCTCCAGAGGCGGAGTTGGCGGAGGGGTTAAATGATAACGGGTGGTTACAACCACCCGTTAGTGTCTATTGTAGCGGCGCCAGCAATTAACCGTTTTGGGTAGCCTGTATGGCGGTCAAGGCGATGGTGTAGACGATGTCATCTACCAGCGCGCCACGTGATAGGTCATTCACTGGCTTGCGCATCCCTTGCAGCATCGGGCCGATACTGATCAGATCTGCCGAGCGCTGCACCGCTTTATAGGTGGTGTTACCGGTGTTGAGATCCGGGAACACAAACACGGTGGCGCGGCCAGCGACCGGGCTGTTGGGGGCTTTGCTCTTGGCAACGTTCTCCATCACTGCGGCGTCGTACTGCAGCGGGCCGTCGATGACAAGGCCAGGGCGTTTCTGTTTGGCCAGTTCGGTGGCCACGCGTACCTTCTCCACATCGGCACCGCTACCGCTGGTACCGGTCGAATAGGAGATCATCGCCACCCGCGGCTCGACACCAAAGGCCAGCGCCGAATCGGCCGACTGGATGGCGATGTCAGCCAACTGCTCGGCGGTCGGATCGGGGTTGATGGCGCAGTCGCCGTAAACCAGCACCTGCTCCGGCAGCAGCATGAAGAACACCGACGACACCAGGCTGGAGCCGGGCGCTGTCTTGATCAGCTGCAGTGCCGGGCGGATGGTGTTGGCCGTGGTGTGCACGGCACCAGAGACCAGCCCGTCCACTTCGTCGAGGGCCAACATCATGGTGCCGAGTACGACTGTGTCTTCCAGCTGTTCCTGGGCCACCACTTCGGTCACCCCTTTGCCGCGGCGCATCTCAACCATGGGGGCGACGTAGCGCTCGCGCACCTCCTCGGTGGGGTTGACGATCTCGATACCCGGACCGAGTACGACCCCCTGCTGCTCGGCAATCCGCTGGATCTCCTCAGGGTCGCCCAGCAGTACACAGCGGGCAATACCGCGCTCGGCACAGATGGCGGCAGCCTTGATGGTGCGTGGCTCTGTCCCTTCTGGCAGCACGATGCGCTTGTTGGCGCGGCGGGCCAGCTCGGTCAGGCGATAGCGGAAGGCTGGCGGCGACAGGCGCTGCAGGCCGCTGACGCGCGCCGCCAGGGTTTTGATCCACTCTTCGTCGAGGAAGCTGGCGGTGTAGTCCTGAACCTTTTCGATGCGCTCCGGGTCATCCACCGGTACCTCGAGGTTAAAGGACTGCAACAGCAGTGAGGTCTGCCAGGTGTTGTTGTCGATCAACAGCAACGGCAGGCCGCTTTCCAGCGCCGGCTTGCACATGGTCATCAAGCGCTCATCAGGGCGGAAGCCGCCAGTCAGCAGCACCGCGCCCAGTTTGACGCCGTTCATCACCG
>JAGOCY010000109.1 GCA_017998495.1 Corallincola sp. | reverse complement strand
GCCCTGAGGGTAACGCCAGTTGAAGATAGCCTTCTCGCACTGTTCTTCCGTGCCGAACTTCTTCAAAAAAGCGTTTATGCTCAATCCCTTCTGATACTGAACCTTGTTCTTGGTCATGGCTGTGCTCTCCGCCCGAGGCTGTATGTACATACAGCATAGGCGTGGCTGCACAACATGGGTAATCAGGAAAGCTTTTGCCGACTGGGGCGTTGTCAGTCATCAATTCCGTTAAGGATGGAGTGAAATAAAAAGGGGCGCGTGAAAGCCCCTCTTTGCCTTGGTGATGCTATTGCCTGATCAACTCAATCGGAAAGGCGCGTTGGTCATTGGCGATTACGCCGATAAAGGCGCGATAGTTTTCGACATTCGCCCACAAGAAACCACCACCGCGGTAGTTGCCGTTATCCTCACTCAGGTAACAACCAGACGGGCGCACGTTGATCTCATAAAGATCGGTGCCCGCGATGGCGCTAACCTGGCCAGCCAGTTCGCATTCGCTGTATTGGTCATAACCAGACACTTGCCCAGAGCTGCTAATGACATAACTGCCCGTTTCACTGCTGGTCAGCCAATTACCCGCGAGCAAGCCATTATCAGCGGGTGTGTTGCCATACGGCACTGCGCTGAAATCCGCCAGTTGCTCATTGCCATACCAGGTTGTGCCTTGATAAAGGCTGCCCAGCTGCTGCGACATCTGCAGCCGAATACTATGAGCGTAAGTGCCGTCGTAAGCGTCGTGCACGCGAAAGTTTTGATCAATGGTGGTGGCTGTGGGGCTGATGGTGCCGATAATGAGATTGCCGGTGTCTTCATAACCATAAACCCGCCCATCGGGCATAATGGCAATGGCGGTGGTGGAGCTTTCGCCACTCAGGTAAGTACCCTGCGCGATCCACGCGCCGACCAGTGGCGTGGCGGCTGGCTCGTTGCCACCATTGCGGGAATCCTGTTGACCACTGCCGCCGCCACCGCCGCAGGCAGTTAATGCAAGAAGGGTCATGGTAGTCAGAGCGGTATATTTAAACATTTGGTGAAAATCCTTGTTGCTGCGGCCGATCCGCAGGATTCATCCTATTAGCTGGTGCGGCGCTGACGTGCGGACAAAAGCTTTTGACGGTAATAGCGCGCTTTGGTCATTACTGCGGCTGTAACCATGCCTTCGGTCGCCACCATCGTGACCGGCTGCCCTGTAGAACTGCCGGCGTGAGTCGCCGGCGTAAGTCGCCGGCGTGAGTCGCCGGCGTGAGTCGCCGGCGTGAGTCGCCGGCGTGAGTCGCCGGCGTGAGTCGCCGGCGTGAGTCGCCGGCGTGAGTCGCCGGCGTGAGTCGCCGGCATGGGTCGCCGGCGTGGGCCGCCGGCGTGGGTCGCCGGCAGCACCGCAGGAAGTCGCCACCCCTGAGGCGCATCAGGTCATGGAACTGGCAGGGGGGACATGGGGTGCAGCTGGGGTATTAGGGTGGGGATGGTGAGACGCTGAGAAGCAATCAGTTCCACACCACTGGAACGAATGGGTACTCCTACGGAGGCTTATATGGAACGTTTGGGTTCCCACATGAAATCAGCTGAGGGGGTGATCCGTTCCAGCAACCGAGGGCAGCCCTGACGTTGGGGCAGGGCCAGACGAGAGCCCTCTCAGGACACGATTTTGGTCAAAAAGTAGACGCAGTCTTTACGGTCATCGGTGCTGGTGACTCGGTGGCAATGGCGCAAAGTGGGCCCGATTTTGGCCTGGGGGCGGGTCAAAAGTACGGCCATTTGCAGCGAAAAGTGAGCCGGTTTTTGACCCTGGCGTGGCTGGTTCAACTGCGCGCTCTGGGGTATCCTCTGCCCCGGAAATAGCGCCCACAGGTTGCGCGATGAGTACGCAACGACGCGCATGGATGAGCCATAACTGTAATCAAAAATGGGCCACGGAGGGTTTTATGCTAAACAGAATTCTGTCCATGCTTGCGGGTAGCTGGGCGCTTAAGAAACGCTTTTATGCGGACTATGGAACAACGAGCTATAGGGAGCGGCTGGAGCCAGTAACGAGCTATCTGGTTACCAAACAAATCGCAGACACCAAAGATGCGTTGCGCAAGACGTATAAGCACTTTGATGTGACCATGAGCATATTGTCGTGCGTCTCCTCGATTGAAATCATCCAGTGGTTGACTACAACTGGGCAGCTCGAATCCTTGCTGGCAAAGCAGCGTCAAATAACAAGCATTAAACCAGGAGAAGGGGCTGAGTATAACCTCGATGACGCCGCTGCTGATGACGATGATGGCGAAGAATCGCCGTGGATGACATATCTCGCCGACTTTGTTTCTGGTAACGCCAAAAAATTGCGGCGTGATGTATTTGTGTCGGTCTCGCCGTTCTATGTTGAGCAATCACGCCTGGCCAATTTGAACCTGTTTGCTGAAATCCCCAATGATGATGACTTCTCGCTGATTCAGTATCTGATTGACTCCGCCGTTGACGACTATGTCAGCATGTGCGTCTATGCCAATTTTGCAGTGGCGTTCAACGGGGTGGACACTGCTCAATAAAATGGTAGTGGCTTATGTGCGGCTGATTTTATGGCCATGCTAAGCATGGCCTTGATCAAGTTGGGCAGCCACAACTTCAGCTTATTACTGATGATGGTGCCAGTTATTGGCTGCCTGCGCTCATCAATGCACTTAGTGCAGTTTCCACCCAAGTAAAAGAGATGCGCTCCTGTTCCAGCCGCAGGTTGGTGCCGAAACGCTGATCGCGCAAGTCGTTATAAAGGGCCGATTCGGCCACTGTCAGCAGTGGCAGCTCATGGTTGCAGGGCTTGTCTTCATGGCCCCATAACGGGCGATGGTGCTCAAAAGTGGTGTGATCCATCAGCAGCGATTGCACCTGGCTGAAATAACCCCGCAGCTGATTGAGAATGGCAAAACCGTGGGTGTCGATATCGCCCCAGTAATAAAGGGGGCAGCGGTTCAGCCACTCTGCTCTGGCCAGTTGTTCCCAGCCGTAGCCAGCGCCAAAGATGGCCAAGGTGCCGGCTTGCGGGAGCAGGGCCAGAAAGTTGGTCTTGTTCTCGGTGATGATCACCCGTTGCGGCCGGATCGCCAGCCTGCTGAAACTCTCTGCATCCAAGGTGATGTCTGCATTGCTAATGCCGGCGAGCGGCGACAGCGCCGGATCGAGCGGGCGAAAGCGGATCAGCGTCGGTTCCTGGCAAAAGCCGTAACGGGCGGCAAAACCGGCCACGCCGCAGTGACTGCTATCGATACTGGTGGGCGGCAGGGCCAGATCCAGCAGCTCCGCCAGCAGGGCGCGGCGCTGCTCAATGAACTTACTGTGGATGTCGGGCAGATCGATCTGCCGCAGATAAACGTTGGGCCTTGGATGTTGCTTTAGCCAAGCCACAATTGCTAGCAGCTGGGGCCAGTCGTTGGCCAGTTCTAAGGCCAGTAACGGCCGCTTGTCCAGCCAGGCGAGCAGCGGCGGGCAGTGTCTTGCGCTTTCCTCCCTGAGGGCACAAAAGCGTTCATGGTCACTGCGTTTGCCGAGCCAGTTCAGGGCGTCGTCGAGGCTATCGACCCAGGCTGCGCAAGGCAGTTGCTGCAGCCCTTGCACCCGGTGACGCACCTCATGCCACTGCAGCCGCAGGTGGGGCGTTGCGGCCAGGGTGGTGGCCCAGCGCCGCACCTCATCAAAACGATCGCTCACATCGGCTGATCGGGGTGTTTTAAGGGATAACCGTAGCGGCCACTGGCCCGCATTGGTGGGGCGCAGCAGTTCGCCTTTGTCCCAGCAGCGCTTTAGCTGTTCCTTCAGTTCGCTGGCGCTGGTCCACATCAGGGGTTACCTGCGTTGGCGGCCTTTTGCGCCTGATAGTCAGTAATCGACAGATTGTGCAGGCGCGAGGCGCGCCCACCGTCGTTGTGGACAAAACCTACGCTGGCCACGAACGGCTCAATGATGTGGATCTTCTGCAACGGGGTGACGATTAACAGTTGCAGGTTGAGCTGGCGGAACAGGGTCAGGCCATAGTGCGCCGATTCGTCGGAGCCACGGCCGAAGGCTTCGTCGATCACCACAAAGCGGAACGAGCGTGAGCGCACTTCTCCCCACTCCAGCCCGAACTGGTAAGCCAGGCTGGCGGCCAGAATGGTGTAGGCCAGCTTCTCTTTCTGCCCGCCCGATTTGCCGCCAGAGTCGGAGTAGTGTTCATGTTCGCTGTCGTCCTCACGCCAGCGCTCGCTGGCGGCAAACAGGAACCAGTTGCGCACATCCGTGACCTTGGCCGTCCAGCGCCGGTCCTGCTCCGACAGCCCTTCGCGGCCACGGAAGCGATCGATGATGGTTTTAACCTGAATGAATTTGGCTTCGGAGTATTGGGCATCGTCCGAGCCGGTGACCGCGCCCTCGGTGCAGGCCCGCAGATCCTGCTGAAACTGGCGGATCTCGGCATCGGGGCTGGCTTGTGACTCCAGCACGATATAGCGCCCTTCGGCATAATCGATGGCGGTTAGCGACTTGTTGATGTGGGCGATCCGCTCTTTGATCTCCTCCCGCTCGCGGGCCAGTTGGGCGTTGAAGTGGGCGATTTCGTTGATGGTGTTGACGTTGAGCAGCTCTTTAAAGCGCGCCACAAAGCGCGGCAGATCGTCGCGTTGCAGCTGCGCCAGCAGCTTTTCATATTCAAAGGCGGCGTCGAGGTTGGCGTCGATCTCGGCTGTTTCCAGCTTGAAGGCCTCTTTGAAAGCGGACATGGCGGTGATGATCCGGCTCACGAGCCGTTTCAGTTTGGCCTCTTCTCCATCAATGCGCGTCTGCAGCCAGCCACGCAGATCCTGTTCGCGGTTGTCACACGACTCTACGGTCAGCTGATGTTCACCCAGCGCCTCGCTGCGCAGCTGCTCCAGCAGCGGGTGCAGTCCCTCATCCAGCGAATGGCAGGCCAGCAGTTCGCGGCAGTGCTGTTGCATTTGCCGGCTGTCGCTTTGCCGCTGTTCCAGTTTGGCGCGCTGCTCTAATGCGGTTTGTCGCCGCTCGTCGGCGTCCTTCACCGTCTGCTGCAATTCCGTCAGCCGCTGATTGAGCTGCTTGAGGGTGTCTGAGGCCTGCTCCAACGCCAGGCGTTCGGCTTCCAGAACGGCGATTTCGGTGGCCAGGGCGCGCCAGTCGATCTCAGCAAAATCGGTGAACTGGGCCAGCCCGCTCAACGCCTGACGCTGGCCGTCCAGCTGGTTGCGGCCACTTTGCAGCTGGGCGATGGTGGTGCTTAGCGCTGCGATCTGGCTTTCCAGCTGGCGTTGCTTGGCGCTAAGTGCTGCGATCTTGGCATCGTTGCTCCAGCCCAGCACATAGCGGCTACGATCGCTGATGCGGTGGCGATCGTCTTTTTCGTGGCGGCCGCTGGGATCCTTGATCTGGCCGGCGCGGGTGATGGCCCGTGGTTCACGCCTAAACTGCTCCGGGCTGGTGCAGCAGGCGATATCAAACCGCTGGATCAGCTGGCGCTCCAGCCAGTCGTAGTAGAGGGAGTCGGGCTTGAGCGCCAGCTTGCGCACCAGTGACTCGGGGTGGCGTTCGGGCAGTTCCCCGCTTCTGGTCGGGCGCACATGAAAGTAGACCAGGCGTCCGCGTAGCTCATGGCTGTCTACCCATTCGGCCACTGCCTTGTAATGGGCGTCAGGCACCAGCAGCGACAGGCCGAAGTTGTGCAACACCCGTTCTGCTGCCCCTTCCCAGTCGCGCTCGTCGTCACGAATCTGTATCAGCT
>JAGOCY010000108.1 GCA_017998495.1 Corallincola sp. | reverse complement strand
GTGTAGCTCGCTCCTCCCAGCTGGCTGGCGCGTTGCTGCCAGCGTTGGCGGGCTTCACTACGGCAGTGCGGCGGCGCGTTGCCGGCTAGATAGTCAGCCAGCGTGGCCGCAGTCACCGCCGGACAGTCAGGGGCAAGGGTCAGCGGTTGCTGGTTGGCGCTGCTGAGCTGGCGGGCATAAGCGCTGACGGCGCTGTTGAGTTCGCGCCGGGCGCTCTTCGCCTCGGCCGTGCGCGGTGCCGCCGCGAGGCGTGCCGCCACCAGCGGATGGTCCGGATCTGTCGCTTGGTGGCTGTCGAGGCGATCAAGGGCCAGTGTCAGCAGTAGCTCGCAGTCGGCACCCGCGCGACGCCAGCTGGCTTGATGGTGGTTGAGGGCCAGCCACTGGCCCTGGGCGATGGCACTGTGGGCGGCGGCGATCGCCGGCCCCTGTGCTGTTGGCGGCGTTTCATCCAGGGTTACCGCCAGCGCTTCGCACTGCTCTGCCAATGACCGAGGGCCGGAGGCGGGCCACCACCAGTCAGCCCTGACCAACAGCGGCCAGCCAAGCAGCGCAAGCAGAAGCAGGCGCACCCGGTTTCCGCTCAGCCCGGTTTGCGGGCGATGAGGATGGCGCGCAGTGGCGCCGGGTAACCCTCAACGGTGCGGTTGGGGTTGGCAGGATCGAGGAAGTCGCACAGGGATTCGCCGCCACACCAGTCGGTCGCCCGCTGCTCACCGACAGTGGTGGCGGTGACATCGACACAGCGCACCTCGTTAAACCCGAGGCGCTGCAGCCATCGGCTGAGGGCCGCCACTGACGGGATAAACCAGACATTGGCCATGCGCGCATAGCGCTCAACCGGGATCAGCACGTTGCTCTCATCGCCCTCGATGACCAGCGTCTCCAGCACCAGTTCACCGCCGGGGCGGAGCTGGCACCACAGCTGGCGCAGGTGCTCAAGGGGATCGCGGCGGTGGTAGAGCACCCCCATGGCGAACACCGTATCGAAGGCATTGCTGGCGGGCAGGGCTTCCAGTGGCAGTGGCAGAAAATGTACCGGCGCCTGGCTGAGGTAACGGCGCAGCGCCAGAAACTGGGCGAAAAACAGCGAAGTCGGGTCGATACCAATCACCTCGGCGGCGCCAGCGCCCCACATCCGCCACAGGTGGTAGCCACTGCCGCAGCCGACATCCAGCACGCGGCGCCCGGCAAGCGGACTGATATGAGGTATTAACCGCTGCCATTTCCAGTCGGAGCGCCATTCGCAATCGATGTCGACACCAAACAACGAGAACGGCCCTTTCTTCCACGGGCAGAGCTTGCGCAGCAGGTTGTGCAGCTTCTGCTGATCGCCACTACTGATGTGACCATCGATGCGCACGGCGCTGTGGCAGTCGACCGTCTCGGCAGTCACCGCAGGCAGCTGCAGCACCGCTTTTTGCCACTGTGGCCAGTCGCCATGGGCGCGCTGTTGCCAGTCACCCAGCAGGTTGGCCAAGGTGCCCAGCTGTGGTAGGAGTGGATGGTCAGGGGTAGTGGTGATGGCAGCCAGCAGGGGCTGAAAGTGGTTCATGCCTTGAATGCCAGTAGTGCAACAAAATTAAGTGCCTGAATGCAGGGCACCACCGCGTTAAAACCGGCCGCCTGCAGCCGTTGCTGATGGACACTGAGGCTGTCGATGCGCATCACCTTCTCCAGCGCGCTGCGCTTCTGGCTGATCTCCAGTTCGCTGTAGCCATTGCGGCGCTTGAACTGCAGGTGCAGATCGGTGATCAGCTGATCGGCTTGCGCCGGCTCGATCCGGATCTTCTCGGCCAGCAGCAGCACGCCGCCGGGGTTGAGGGCGGCATGGATGCGCTCAAGCAGCGCCAGCCGTTCATCGGGTTCGAGGAACTGCAGGGTGAAGTTCATCACCACCAGCGAGGCGTTGCTCAGCTCACTGCTGCGGATATCTTCACAGCGCACCTCGACGGCCAGCGGGCTGCGCCAGGCGGCCAGATGGCGCTGGCAGCGCTCGACCATAGCCGGCGAATTGTCGATGGCGAACAGGCGGGCGTCGGCTTTGCCCAACCCCTGGCGAATGGCGTGGGTAGCGGCCCCCAAGGCGCAGCCGAGGTCATAGACATGGCTGCCGGGGGTCACCACTCTGGGTGCCAGATCGGCCAGGGTGGTCAGGATCAACTCATAGCCCGGGATGGAACGGCGGGCCATGTCGTCAAAGACTTCGGCCACCTGGCTGTCGAACGAAAAATCGGCCACCTTGGGCTGCGGGGTGCGATAGATGCGATCGCGGCTGGAACTGGGCATGGGCGCTCCACAACGGGGGACGGGCCATTCTATGCGAACTCGGTCCCATCGGTCATGCCGCGGCTTGCACCCACCATTGCCAACGGCGTACAGTCAGGGCTAGTTTGCCCTGCGTTTGCAGTGGCGATTGACCAGACGTTGAATGGAAGGTTGTTACCATGAATGGCGGTCAGGGAAGGCGAGGTCGTTGGGGATTGCAGCTGCTGGTGCTGCTGTGGCTGGCCCTGGCGGCGATCACCCAGGCCACACCCGCAGCCCCCGCGCCTTTGACCGTCGTTATTAGCCCTGACTCCGCGCCTTACCATTTTGTCGACAGCAACGGCCAAGCGGTGGGGGTGCTGGTGGATGTGTGGCGGGCCTGGTCACAGGTGACCGGCCAGCCGTTGCGCTTCTTGCCGCTGCCCTGGAGCGAAACGCTCACCGCGATGCGGGATGGCCGCGCCGATATCCATATCGGCCTCAGCTTCAATAGCGATCGCGCCCAGTACCTCGAATTTGGCAAAGCCCTGCTACAGGTCGATGGCAACCTGTTTATTCAGCGTGATCTGCTGCCGGTCGATCGGCTGGAGCAGCTGGTGCCCTACCGCATTGGGGTGCTCGCGGGCTCTCAGCATCAGGCCCAGCTGGCACTGCTGGAGCCACGCTTTTCGTTGATCCCCTTTGCCGATCGTGAGGCACTGTATGCCGCCGCCCTGGATGGCGAGATCAAGGCCTTTGCCGCCCTGGAACGGTTTACTGACAACCACCCCCAGCGCCAGGCGCTGGAGTCACTGTTTCCCTATTCCGGCCGCTTGACCTACACCCGTAACGCCATGATGCCGGCGGTGGCCAAAGGGCCACGGGCGCGTGCCTTGCTGCAGCAGATCGATGAGGGCATGGCCCTGCTGCCTGAACGGGTGTTTGCCGATGCCAAACGGCGCTGGCTGGGTACTCCCCATGATTCACAGCGCTTACGGATCGGCGTCTTTGCTGACTTCCCCCCCTACTGCAGTGTCGACGAGCAGGGCAGCGCGCGAGGCTTTCTGGTTGACCTGTGGCAGGAGTTGGGACGGCGTAGCGGCCATCGCATCGAATTTGTCGAGGTGGTACCTGAGCTGATGCTGACCCGTCTGGTTCAGGGCGAGCTGGATGGCATTATCGGCATGCCGTCGGCGGATGCGGTCTATGCCTCGGCCTTACCGGCGGCGTCACTGTTTGCCGCCCGTGCCCAGTTTTTTGTCCGCGCCGACGGCAAGGTGAGACGGGCCGCCGATCTGGAGCAGGCGGAGGTGGGGACACTGGCGACAGCGGCTTATCTACCGCAGCTCAGAGACCAGTTTCCGCGCATGCGCATCAAGCAGATGTCGACTCCGGAACAGCTGGTTGCCGGCCTGGAGCGGGGGCAATTTGACGCGGTGATCACGGAGAGCGCGCTGCTGCGGCCATTGCTGGCACGCTACCCGCAACCGAAGACGGCGGCTCTGGCCGAGCCCACCTTCAGCGCCGATGTTCAGGCGGTGGTAGCGGTGGATAACAATGTGCTGGCCCAGCGCCTGGCGGCCGCCTACCAGCAGATCCCAACGGCGACGCTGGCCGAGCTGGAGAGCCGCTGGCTAACGGACCCACGGGATCGCTACTTCGATAACCTGCCACTGCAACTGGAGCTGGCTGCCGATGAGTCGCTGTGGTTGAGCCAGCACCGCCGCCTGAAGGTCGGGGTACTGCGTGAGTTGCCCCCGCTGTTTCGGCTGGTGGATGGCGAGCCTCAGGGGGTGGTGGCACGACTGGCCAGCCATCTGCAGCAGCGTCTTGATGTGGCCTTTGAGTGGGTGGTGCACGATCACCCGCAGCTGCTGGCTGATGCGGTGCGCCGCAACCAGCTGGATCTGGCCATTGAACTGCAGGAACCGGGTAATCAGCCGCACCCACTGACGCCATTTTGGCAACTGTCGCGGGTGATGCTCAGCCGCGATGGCGGCAATGATTGGTCGGTGCTGGCGGGCAAGACAGTCGCGATCCGCCTGGGTGATCCCTTGCAGGCCTGGTTACCCACCAACCACCCGCTGGTGGATGTGCGCCTGTTTGCCTCCAGCCATGCGGCGGCGCTGGCGGTGGTCAACGGTGAGGTAGCCGGCTATATCGATGCCCAGCCATTGGTGGCCGCAGCCGCCGCCAGTCTGGCTGCTGATCTGGAGATGGTGACCTTGGCCGGGGTGCCCGATGTGGCGCTGGTGGTCAGTGTCAGCAGCGAGCAGCCCCAGTTGCAGAGCATCATCAGCAAACAGCTATTCAGCTTGGGTGGTAGTGAGCGTGAAGCGATCATCGGCATGGCCGCAGCCGACAGCGAACCGCAAGCGGCACCGCTGGCGGTGCGTCTGCTGCTGCTCACCCTGGTGGTGACCCTGCTGGTGGCGGTGGCCCTGCTGTGGGCTTGGCGGCGTGAGCGCCAATGGCGGCAGCAACTGCAACAGGAGCAGCTGCAGTTGACCCATAGTGATCCCTCCACCGGCGTGCTCAATCGCCGCGGCCTGGATCTCCATCTCGGTCAGGCAACCGCCATTCATGCCCGCTCCGGCCAGATGCTGGCGGTGATGGTGGTGGAGCTTAAACCGCTAGAGGCGACTGTTGAGATGAGCGCCGAAGCCCTGCAGGAGGCGGTGATGGTGGCGTTGGCCGAGCGCCTTGGCGGCCTGGTGCGGCGCGCTGACTGTCTGGCGCGCATTGGCACCCGTCAGCTGGCGCTGGTGGTCTGTAACCTCAGCCATCGTCAGCAAGCCAGTGATCTGGCGCTCAAGCTGGCGCAGCGCGGGCGCCAGCCGCTGGTGGTTGGCCGCCATTCGCTGATGCCCGACATTCTGGTGGGGGCGGCGCTATTTCCCATCGATGCGACCCACGGCGATGCCCTGTTGGCAGCGGCGGAAGCCCATGTTGACGCTGCCCGTCGCGGTTTTGGCGAGCAGGGGGTGGTGGTCGGCCCGGTCGGGGTGACAGGCGCACTGGTTTGAATATAATTCCCCGGCATTTTTGTGTGCTGGCGGCGTTGCTGCCGCCACCTGTTGCCAGAACCAGGGGGATGCCCATGCCAATCTACGAATACCGTTGCCAGTCCTGCGGTCATGAGATGGAAAAGCTGCAGCGCCTCAGTGATGCGCCGCTGGTCGACTGTCCAGCCTGTCAGACGCCGGCGCTGACCAAACTGATCTCGGCTGCTGGCTTTCGCCTCAAGGGCGGTGGCTGGTATGAGACCGATTTCAAGAAAAGCTCTGACAGCAAAAAGAATCTCGCCGCCGATGGCGGCAGCAGCGCCAGTAGCGCCAGCAGCGATGCGCCGAAAAGCGGCGGCTGTGGCGGCAGCTGCGCCTGCCACTGAAGCTGATATCAAACGCCAATCAACATAAGCAGAACCTCTATGCAAATTGCGATGCGCAGCCACTACTGTGGCGAAGTGGGCGAAAGCCAGATCGGTCAGGACGTGGTGCTGTGCGGTTG
>JAGOCY010000107.1 GCA_017998495.1 Corallincola sp. | reverse complement strand
GGCCAATTGAGTACCGCCCCAAGATCACGGTGGACGATGAGCGCCACTGGACACTGGTGGAAGATGCGATGTTTGGCGTTAACCATCGCCCTAACGGTACCGCCAACAAGGCCTTTAAAGGCACCAGCTACACCAGCGCCGGCAAAACCGGTACGGCCCAAGTGTTCTCGCTACGCGAGAATGAGGAATACAACGCCAAGACCCTGGCCGCCCACAAGCTGGATAACGCCATGTATATCGTCTTTGCCCCGCGAGAAAACCCGCAGATCGTGCTGGCGGTAACCATGGAAAACGTCGGCGGCGGTAGCGCCAATGCGGCGCCCATCGCCCGCCGCCTGCTCGACCATTACCTCAACCGCTGAGGACACTATGGCCCTAGGTTTCCCCCTGCTGCGCCGTTCACCGGCTGGTTCGCCGCCACAAACCCTGTGGCAGCAGCTGCACCTGGACCCGGTGCTGCTGCTGGCCCTGCTGACCCTGATCGGCTTTGGCCTGTTTGTGCTCTACAGCGCCAGTGGCGAGCATTGGGAGATGGTTGCTGGCCAGGCGATCCGCCTCAGCCTGGGCCTGGGGGTAATGCTGGTGATCGCCCAGATTGCACCTACGACCCTGCAGCGCTACGCCATCTTTTTCTATATCGGCGGCATCATCATGCTGGTGCTGGTGCTGGCCATCGGCGACATCGGCAAGGGGGCTCAGCGCTGGCTGGATCTGGGCTTTATGCGCTTTCAGCCATCCGAGATGCTCAAGCTGGTGCTGCCCATTACCGTCGCCTGGTACATCAGCCGCCAGCCACTGCCGCCCACCCTGCTGCACACCGCCGCCGGCCTTGCTCTGCTGGTGGTGCCAACGCTGCTGATCGCCAAGCAGCCCGACCTCGGCACCTCGATCCTGATCGCCGCTTCGGGCCTGATTGTGCTCTTTATGGCCGGCATGAGCTGGTGGCTGATCCTGGTCTTTGTCGGCGCCCTGGCCGCCTTTTTGCCGATCCTCTGGTACTTCCTGATGCATGACTACCAGCAGAAACGGGTGTTGATGCTGCTCGACCCGGAGAGCGACCCGCTCGGCGCCGGCTACCACATTATTCAGTCCAAGATCGCCATCGGCTCCGGCGGCTGGTGGGGCAAGGGCTATCTGCAGGGCACCCAGTCGCAGCTCGATTTTCTGCCCGAGCGCCACACCGACTTCATCTTTGCGGTGATCGCCGAAGAGCTGGGTTATATCGGCATTCTGGTGCTGCTCACCCTCTACGGGCTGGTGATTGCCCGTGGCCTTTATATCGCCATCCGCGCCAGTCAGCCCTTTGCCCGACTGCTGGCCGCCAGCATCACCCTCACCTTTTTTGTGTATCTCTTTGTCAATATCGGCATGGTCAGTGGCCTGCTGCCGGTGGTCGGGGTACCCTTGCCACTGGTCAGTTTTGGTGGCACCTCGGGGGTGACCCTGCTGGCCGGCTTCGGCATGCTGATGAGCATCCATACCCATCGTCGTTTCATCGAATGAGGACTGTGACGTGATCCGTACCCTGTGTTGTGCCCTCTCCCTACTCGCAGCCTCGGTCTCGGCCGCCACCCCGGCCGGTGACGTTAACGCTTTTATCAGTGAGCTGACGGCCAAGGGCCATGACCGCGCCCAGCTGGAGCAACTGCTGCTCAACCGCGCCCCCAACCAGACCATTCTCAGTGCCATCAGCAAACCGGCTGAGGGCAAACCCTGGCATCAGTACCACCCGATCTTTCTCACCCAGAAGCGCATTGACGGCGGCCTGGCGTTCTGGCGCGCGCATCGCGACACCCTGGAGCAGGCTGAACAGCGTTATGGCGTCCCCGCCAAGGTGATCGTGGCCATCATCGGCGTCGAGACCTCCTACGGCCAGAACATGGGCAAATTCAGCGTACTCGATGCCCTCTACACCCTCGGCTTTCACTACCCCAAGCGCGCCGATTTCTTCCGCAGCGAGCTGGGCCACTTCTTCGAGCTGGCGCGTGAAGAGGGCTGGGACGTGACCAAACCCAAAGGCTCCTACGCCGGGGCCATGGGCATGGGCCAGTTCATCCCCTCCAGTTATCGCCACTATGCCGTCGATTTCGATGGTGACCAGCACCGCGACCTGTTCCGTAACAGCAAAGACGCCATTGGCTCGGTGGCCAACTACTTCGCCATGCACAAGTGGCGTAAAGGGGCGCCGGTAACCTCGCAGGTACGGGTCAAAGGCGACGTCACTGCCCTTATTGAGCGCAATCTGGAGCTGACCCAAACCGCCGGCCAGCTGCGTACTGCCGGGGTCGAGATCCAGCCGATGGTGGCAGATGACGCCAAAGTGCGATTGATGGCCTTCGATCTGGCCGATGGCAGCAAGGAGTACTGGGTGGCGCTCAACAACTTCTATGTGATCACCCGCTACAACCGCAGCCCCCTCTACGCCATGGCGGTTTATCAGCTGTCTGAAGCGATCGCCGAGCAGATGAGTCGGGAGTAACAGATGCGTGTTGCAGCTCTTGCCATCGCCAGTTTGCTGCTGACCGCCTGCGCCACCACCGACGGTATCCCGCCCGAGGAGGGCAGCAGCGACAGTCGCAGCAGCAGTAAGCCGGTCAACCGCAATGATGGCCGCTACAGCCAGGCGCATGACAGCTATCCCGACAATCCGCCCGATCTCGACAGCATTCCCGATGCGGTGCCGCGCTACGAGCCGCGCAGCCGCAATGGCAACCGCGATTACGAGGTGCTGGGCAAGTACTACAAGGTGCTGGGCGACACCCGGGGGTTCAGCGAGACCGGCAAGGCCTCGTTTTATGGCACCAAGTTCCACGGCCACCTCACCTCCAATGGTGAGGTGTACGACATGTACAGCATGTCGGCCGCCCACAAAAACCTGCCGCTACCCAGCTATGCCCGGGTCACCAACCTGGAAAACGGTAAATCGACGGTGGTGCGTGTCAATGATCGCGGCCCCTTCCATGAAGGGCGGGTGATCGACCTCTCTTACGCCGCCGCCCACCGCCTGGGGGTACTGGCCAAAGGCACCGCCCGGGTGCGGGTTGAGGCGATCAGCGTCGCCCCTGGCCCCAATGACAGCCTGGGCGCCACGGCCATTCAGGTGGCAGCAGTCAGCGATGAGAGCCGCGCCCAGTCTCTGGCCGCCAATCTGCGCCAGCGCTGGGGGCAACCCACCCGCGTGGTACGCGATGGCCAGCTGCTCAAGGTGCAGTTTGGTCCCTTTACCAGCCATGGTGACGCCGAGCAGCTGCTGCGTCAGCTGCGCGATGGCGACTATCCCAAAGCCTTTCTGGTCGACTGAACAGATGAACGAATTTAACAACTTCCGATTATGTATCGGCACCCCTAGCAACAACGGAGACCGCTAACTTTATGGACATAGTCCTGTTGATCGTCCTGATCCTGCTCAATGGCCTGTTTGCCATGTCCGAGATCGCCCTGATCAGCGCCAGAAAGTCCCGCCTCGCTCGCCTCGCCGATGATGGTGATGGTTCAGCCGCAGTAGCCATGAAGCTGGGCGAAGACCCCACCCGTTTTCTCTCCACCATCCAGATCGGTATCACCAGCATCGGCATCCTCAACGGTATTGTCGGTGAAGCAGCCCTGGCCGGTCCCTTTGCCGACTGGCTGGAGCACAGCTTTGGCTTTGCCCAGCGTGCCAGTGAGATCGGCGCCACCGTCATTGTGGTGGTGGTGATCACCTATATCTCCATCGTCATCGGCGAGTTGGTGCCCAAGCGCATCGGCCAGATGAACCCGGAAGGGATCGCCCGCGCTGTGGCCCGGCCCATGAGCTTTCTCGCCACCCTGTCGCGCCCCTTTGTCCATCTGCTGTCGCTGTCGACTGTAGTGCTGCTACGGCTGATGGGCCAGCGCGAACAGACCGGCCCCAGCGTCACCGAAGAGGAGATCCACGCCCTGCTCGACGAAGGCAGCGAAGCCGGGGTGATTGAAAAGCATGAGCACGAAATGCTGCGCAACGTCTTTCGTCTCGATGATCGCCAGATCGCCTCATTGATGGTGCCACGCTCAGAGATGGTGTGGCTGGACGTCAATCTGCCGCTGGCTGACAACCTTGAGCGTATGGCTGCCTCCGACTACAGCCGTTACCCGGTCTGCCGCGGCAGTCTGGATGAGATCCTCGGGGTGATCTCGGCCAAGCAGATCCTGAGCCAAACCCTCAGGGGGGGCGAACCGGATCTGACCACCAATCTCGAAGAGGTGGCCTTTGTGCCGGAATCCCTGACCGGCATGGAGCTGCTCAACCAGTTCCGCACCTCCAGCACCCACATCGTCTTTGTCATCGACGAATATGGCGAAGTGCAGGGGATGGTGTCGCAGCAGGATATCCTCGAAGCGGTCACCGGCGAATTTCAGCCGCAGAGCCTCGACGAAGCCTGGGCGGTGCAGCGCGAGGATGGCTCCTGGCTGCTCGATGGCCTGATCCCGATCCTCGAGCTCAAGGATCGCCTGACCCTGAAAACAGTGCCGGAAGAGGACAAAGGCCGTTATCACACCCTGAGCGGCATGATGATGTGGCTGCTCGGCCGCCTGCCCACCACCGGCGATACCGCCGTATGGGAAAACTGGCGGCTGGAGGTGGTGGATATGGATGGCAAGCGGATCGACAAGGTCCTGGCCAGCGCCGTCCCCCCCACCAGCGAAGAACCGCCGGCCGAAGCCGAGGTCAGTAACGACAGTGGCGAGCAGCCCCAGCCATGATCGATCAGGTTGCCGCCAAGGTTGCCCGCTGGGGCATCCTCACGGTGCTGCTGGGCGGGCTGCTGCTGCTCAGCTACAGCGTGCTGCAGCACTTTATGGTGCCGGTGATCTGGGCCTTGATCCTGGCCTATGTCACCTGGCCCCTTTACCTGCGGCTGAACCGCTGGTGTGGCCAGCGGCCGAGCCTGGCCGCCGCCATCATGGTGGTGCTGATCGCCGCCGCGCTGATCGGCCCCTCCACCTGGCTGGCTACCCTGCTGCAGGCGGAGATCGCCGCGGCCTACAACCGCCTGTCGGCGCAACTGGTCGCTGGCTCCATCGATCTGCCACCGCAGCTGCAGA
Organism: Corallincola sp.; assembly: GCA_017998495.1. Taxonomy (GTDB): domain Bacteria; phylum Pseudomonadota; class Gammaproteobacteria; order Enterobacterales; family Neiellaceae; genus RGIG665. Next base: position 737 of record JAGOCY010000107.1, on the reverse strand, counting down.
GCGTGCCGCTGATCGGCCCCTGGCTGGAGGAACTGATCGACAGCTCGCTGGGTGATCCGGCTGTGCTGCGCCAGCAGATCGGCGAAGCGATGAGCTTCGGCCAGAGCGCCATTGTTGATCTGCTCGGCGGGGTTGGTCGCAACACCGCCAAACTGGGCTTTACCCTGATCACCCTGTTCTTTATCTACCGCGACGGCCGCAGCCTGCTGGCCCAGGTGCACAAGGTGCTGCACCGCTTTCTTGGCAGCCGCATCGATCACTATCTGGCCGCTGTTGGCGGCATGACCACCGCCGTGGTCTGGGGCCTGATCATCACTGCCATTGGCCAGGGGATGGTGGCCGGTCTCGGCTACTGGTGGGCCGGGGTTGAGGCCCCGGTGCTGCTCAGCGCCATCACCGCACTGGTGGCCATGATCCCTTTCGGCACCCCCTTCACCTGGGGCTCGGTGGGGGTGTGGCTGCTGCTCTCCGGCCATACGGTCTCGGGTATCGGCCTGTTGCTGTGGGGCACGCTGGTGGTCAGCTGGGTGGATAATCTGGTGCGACCGCTGGTGATCAGCTCAGCTACCCGCATCCCCTTCCTGCTGGTGATGTTCGGGGTGATCGGTGGCTTGGCCGCCTTTGGCCTGGTCGGGCTGTTCCTCGGCCCGGTGATCCTGGCGGTGCTGGTAGCGGTGTGGCGCGAATGGGTTGATGAGGTCGCCCACGACGAGCCGGCTAAAGAGAATCCTCCAGCC
>JAGOCY010000001.1 GCA_017998495.1 Corallincola sp. | reverse complement strand
CGTCCCGTCGGGCGCCTCCACCGGTTCGCGCGAAGCCCTTGAGCTGCGTGACGGTGACAAGAGCCGCTTCCTGGGTAAGGGCGTGCTCAAGGCTGTTGGCGCGGTCAACGGCCCGATCGCTGCAGCACTGGTTGGCAAAGATGCCAAGAACCAGGCTGAAGTTGACCAGATCATGCTTGACCTGGACGGCACCGAAAACAAATCCAAGTTTGGCGCCAACGCCATCCTCGCCGTGTCCATGGCCAATGCCAAAGCTGCTGCCGCCGCCAAAGGCGTGCCGCTGTACGCCCACATCGCCGACTTGAACGGTACCCCGGGCGTCTACTCCATGCCGCTGCCGATGATGAACATCATCAACGGTGGTGAACATGCCGACAACAACGTCGACATCCAGGAGTTCATGATTCAGCCGGTTGGCGCGCCGAACCTCAAAGAAGCGGTGCGCATGGGCGCTGAAGTGTTCCACAACCTGGCCAAGGTTCTGAAGTCCAAGGGCTACAGCACTGCCGTGGGTGACGAAGGCGGTTTCGCCCCGAACCTGAAGTCCAACGCCGAAGCGCTGGAAGTGATCGCTGAAGCCGTGGCCAAAGCTGGCTACGTGCTGGGCAAAGATGTCACCCTGGCCATGGACTGCGCATCCAGCGAGTTCTACAACAAAGAAACCGGTAACTACGAGCTCAAGGGCGAAGGCAAAACCTTCACCAAAGAAGGCTTCTCGGACTACCTGGCTGACCTGACCACCAAGTTCCCGATCGTCTCCATCGAAGACGGCCAGGACGAATCTGACTGGGCTGGCTGGGCTTATCAGACCAAGATCCTCGGCGGCAAGATCCAGCTGGTGGGCGACGACCTGTTCGTTACCAACACCAAGATCCTGGCTCGCGGCATCAACGAAGGGATCGCCAACTCCATCCTGATCAAAGTCAACCAGATCGGCTCGCTGACCGAGACTCTGGCTGCCATCAAGATGGCCAAAGACGCTGGTTACACTGCAGTCATCTCTCACCGTTCGGGTGAGTCGGAAGATGCCACCATCGCTGACCTGGCGGTGGGTACCGCTGCCGGCCAGATCAAGACCGGTTCGATGAGCCGTTCTGACCGTGTTGCCAAGTACAACCAGCTGATCCGTATCGAGGAAGCCCTGGGTGCCAAGGCGCCGTTCCGCGGTCTGAAGGAAGTGAAGGGCCAGTAATTTCCGGTCCGGCCCATTTCCTGCTATAACGCCCTTCGTATGAAGGGCGTTTTTTTATCCGTCGTCCGGGATTGGCGACGTGTCATATCAGGGCTGATCCTGTCAGTTGTGGCGCTGTCGGTAGTTGCGGATCAGGTTTACACCTGGACGGACGACAACGGCGTGCGCCACTTTTCCAAAACGGCACCGCCGCCGGAGATCCAGGCCAAAGCGATCAACACCCAGGTGCACAACAGTGCGCTGGTTGTCGGTGATGGCACTATGCCCCAGGTTGAAGAGACCAGACGCTGCCCGGCAGAGGAGCTGGCGGGTCTGCGGGTGCGCCTGTCGCGGCTGGATCGTGACTTCAACGAGCGTATGGCTGAGTGCGACCGCCAGCGACGCAATAACACCCTGATCGGCAGCTATGCCGAATGCCAGCGCCACAATCGGGTGTGGCTGGCGGATGAGCGGGTCAACTACCAACGGGCTATCGATCTCTGTCATAACCGCTGATCACGCCCATTTCCGGTGCTTGGTCAGCCGCCACCCTTGGAGCCCCGCCCCGGGATCAGCATAATAGGCGCGCCGTTGCGGTCTCACCGCCGGCCCCCGGCGCGTCGTGTCGGAGGTCTCCGCCGCCGAGAGAGTTGATGCGTCTGCTAGCCCTGATCCTGTTGTCGCTGCTCGGATTGCTGCAGTACCGGTTGTGGTATGGCCACAACGGGCTGTATGACTTCTGGCGCATTCGTGATCAGCTGGCTGAGGCGCAACGCCAGAATGGCCAGCTGACCCAGCGCAACGAGCTGATCCGCGAAGAGATCCGCGAACTCAAGGATGGCTCAGAGGGGATCGAAGAGCGGGCGCGCAACGAGCTGGGTTATATCCGCGATGGTGAGACTTTCTACCGTGTGCTGGAAGCCAATCCCAAGGATGGCAATGACGCCCCTTAACTGGTCACGGCTGGCCGCCGTGGTTCCTGCCGCCGGGCGTGGCAGCCGCATGGGCGCTGCCATTGCCAAGCAGTATCTGCCGCTGGTCGGCAAGACCATCATCGAGCACACCCTGGAGGCGCTGCTGGCGCTGCCGCAGTTGCCGCGTATCTACGTCGCCCTGGCCGCTGACGATGATCAGTTTCAGCACCTGCCATTGGCGCGTGATGCCCGCATTACCACCGTCATTGGCGGTGCCGAGCGCGCTGACTCGGTGGCTGCGGCCCTCGAGCAGCTGCTCGCTGATGGCTATGACTGGGCGCTGGTGCATGATGCGGCGCGCCCCTGCATTACCACCGCTGAGGTGGAGACCCTGGTGGCCCGCGCTAGTGAATCGGGCCATGGCGCTATTCTGGCCAGCCGCGTGCGTGACACCATGAAACGCGCCCACAGCGGCGGCGACCAGATCGCCCAGACGGTGCCACGTGGCGATCTCTGGCATGCCCTGACCCCACAACTCTTTCCTGCCCGCCAGCTGGCTGCGGCGATCCGTGATGCCGCTGCTGCCGGAGTGGCGGTTACCGATGAAGCCTCGGCCATGGAGTGGTGTGGCCAGCCGGTAGCGCTGGTCGCCGGCTCGCGCTGGAATATCAAAGTCACTGAACCTGAGGACCTGACGCTGGCGGCGCTGTGGTTGTCAGGCGCCCATCTGGAGACGCGCTAATGCGAATTGGCCATGGCTATGACGTGCACAAATTTGGCAGCGACCAGCCGCTGGTGCTGGCTGGTGTCACCATTCCCTGGCACCAGGGATTGATCGCCCATTCCGATGGCGATGTGGTGCTCCATGCCTTGTGTGATGCCCTGCTTGGCGCCTTGGCCCTGGGCGACATTGGCAAACATTTCCCCGATACCGATGCCGCCTTCAAGGGGGCTGATTCGCGCGGCCTGTTGCGCCAGTGTGTGGCGCTGATGGTGGAGCGGGGCTACCAGATCGCCAATCTCGATCTGACGGTGATCGCCCAGGCGCCCAAGCTGCGCCCCCACATCGATGCCATGTGCGCGCTGATCGCCGCCGACTGTCAATGCGCGGTCGAGCAGGTCAACGTCAAGGCCACTACCAGCGAAGGCTTGGGCTTTACCGGCCGCGGCGAGGGCATTGCCGCCCACGCTGTGGTCCTGCTGGAGCGCCGCTCATGAGCCATGTTGCCCAGTTGCCCTGGCTGTTCGGCAAGCCGCAGGCCACTGCCGTGCTTAAGCAGCAGCCCGAGGACTTTGAGGTTGAGGAGCAGTTTGAAGTCGAGCTGAGCGGCAAGGGTGAGCATCTGTGGATCTGGCTGGAGAAGCGCGATCTGGCCACGCCACAGGCGGTGGCGGCCATTGCCCGCGCCCTCAATGTCGATCGCCGGGATGTCAGCCACAGCGGCCTTAAAGACAAGCGCGCGGTGACCCGCCAGTGGCTGTCGGTGTGGCTGCCGGGTAAAGGTGAGCCTGAGGGCTGGCAGGCCAGCCTGCCGCCGGGGCTCACCGTGCTGCGCTACGGTCGCCATGAGCGCAAGCTGCGCCGGGGCAGCCACCAGGGCAACCGTTTTGTCATCTGCCTGCGCGCGGTCAGTGATGTGGCCGCCGTTGACGCTCGCCTGCAGCAGTTGGCCACCACCGATCTGCCCAACTTCTTTGGCCCCCAGCGCTTTGGTCATGGTGATAGCAATCTCACGGACATCGTCACCCTGCTCAATGGCGCCCGGCTGCCGCGCTGGCGTGAGAGCCTGATCCTGTCGGCGGCGCGCAGTGCCCTGTTTAACCTGATGGTGGCCGAGCGTATGGCCAACCACCCGTGGCCGACGCTGCTGGTGGGCGATCGCGCGGCCCTCAACGGTTCCCGTTCGTTCTTTGCCGTGGAGGCGGTGGACGAGGCGCTGCTGGCCCGTCTGCGTAGCGGCGATATCGCCCCGACTGCGGCCTTGTGGGGGCGAGGTGAGCCTGCCACCAGTGGCTGGAGCGGCGCCAGCGAGCGCGCTATTGCGGCTGCCCACCCCGACTGGTGTGCACTGGTGGAGCGCGCCGGCATGGAGCAGGAGCGGCGGGCGGTCAGCATCCGCGTTGCTGACCTTGATTGGCAGTGGCAGGGGGCCGACCTTACAATCCGATTTACGCTGGCGCGCGGCTGTTTTGCCACCACCGTGCTGCGAGAGTTGGTCAACAGCGATGGTGAAGCGGACGGCGATGAAGATACTGCTGAGTAACGATGATGGCGCTCAGGCGCCAGGACTGGCAGCGCTGCATGAGGCGCTGCTGCCGCTGGCCGAGCTGACGGTGTACGCGCCGGATCGCAATCGCAGCGGCGCCAGCAGTTCGCTGACGCTGGAGCAACCGTTGCGGGTGCAGCGGCTGGCCAATGGCTTTTACGCGGTTAACGGTACGCCCAGCGACTGCGTTCACCTCGCCCTTAATGGCGTGCTCGGTGAAGATCCGGATATGGTGGTCTCGGGCATCAATGCCGGCGCCAACCTCGGCGATGACACCCTTTATTCCGGCACTGTGGCCGCGGCCATTGAGGGACGCTTTCTGGGGCGTACCGCCATCGCCCTGTCGCTGGTGGGGCGCAATCCGGTGCATTACGCCACGGCGGCGCGGGTGGCTCGTCAGCTGGTCGAGCAGCTGATGGTCAGCGCATTGCCAGCGGATGTGATCCTCAACGTCAATGTGCCGGATCTGCCCTATGAGCAGCTGCAGGGGATGGCGGTGACCCGTCTGGGCCACCGCCACCGTGCTGAGCCGGTGCTGCGTGCTCAAGATCCCCACGGTCGCCCCATCTATTGGATCGGCCCGGCCGGCCCGGGTCAGGATGCTGGCGAGGGCACCGATTTTCATGCCGTTGAGCAGGGTAAGGTGTCGATCACCCCGATCCAGGTGGATCTGACTGCCCACCGTCGGCTGGCCGTGGTTGAGGAGTGGTGCCGTGGTCTCAGCCAGACGTAATCAGGCTGCCGGGCTGGAGCGGCTGTTGCTGCAGCTGCGTCAGGAAGGGATCAGCGACGAGCGGGTGCTGCAGGCGCTGGCCCGGGTGCCGCGCCACCAGTTTGTCGATGAAGCGCTGGCGCTGCGTGCTTACGAAAACTCGGCGCTGCCCATTGGTGACGGCCAGACCATCTCCCAGCCCTACATCGTGGCGCGCATGAGCGAGTTGCTGCTCGGTGGCCGGCCGCTCAAGCGGGTGCTTGAGATCGGCACTGGCTCCGGTTATCAGACGGCGGTGCTGGCCCAGCTGGCGGATGAGGTGTTCACCGTCGAGCGCATTGCCGGCTTGCAATACCACGCCAAGCGCCGTTTGCGCGCGCTGGATCTGCACAACATCAGTTATCGCACCGGTGATGGCTGGCAAGGGTGGTCGTCCAAAGCGCCCTTTGATGCCATTATCGTCACCGCTGCGCCAGATGAGGTGCCGCAGGCGCTGCTTGACCAGCTGGCCGATGGCGGGGTGTTGGTGATCCCGGTGGGGGCCCAGCAACAGCAGCTGCAACGCTGGTACCGTGAAGGTGATAGCTGGCAGCAGCAGAGTCTTGAACCCGTGCGTTTCGTACCTCTTGTTAAGGATGATCGTTGATGAAACTGTTTGGACCGCTGTACGACTGGGTGATGACCAAGGTGCGCCATCGCCACGCGCCGGCCTATCTTTACAGTATGAGCTTTGCCGAATCGGTGGTGTTTCCGGTGCCACCGGATGTGATGTTGGCGCCGATGTCGCTGGCCAAGCCAGACAAGGCCTGGCAATACGCGTTGTGGACCTCGATTGCCTCGACGCTTGGCGGCCTGGCCGGTTATCTGCTGGGGTACTGGCTATTTGACGTGGCCGTGTTGCCGATGATCGAGCATTTCGGCTATCAGCAGAAGTTTGCCATCATCAAGCTGTGGTTCGAGCAGTACGACTTCTGGATCGTGTTCCTTGCCGGCTTCTCGCCCATCCCCTACAAGCTCTTTACCGTGACTGGCGGCATGATGCACATGGCGCTGTTGCCCTTCATGCTGGCTTCGGTGATTTCGCGCAGTGCCCGCTTCTTCCTGGTGGCCGGGCTGATGAAATGGGGTGGGGCGAAAATGGAGGCCAAACTGCGTCACTATGTGGAATGGCTGGGTTGGGGCACAGTACTGCTGGCCCTCATCGCCTATCTGCTGCTGCGCCACTAAGCGAGCACTCATGAGCAGCCGCCCCACCTCAGCCGTCATCAGCTTGTTGCTGTGCGCGGCGCTGGTGTTGGGGGGCTGCGCCAGCGGTGGGCGCCATGCCGCACCGGTCAAGGATCTGGGGGCGACAAAAGCGACCTCGTCTAGTCGCCACGCCAGCAGCAAAGGCGGCCACCATATCGTCAAGCGCGGCGATACGCTCTACTCCATCGCTTACAGCAATGGCATGGATTACCGCGAGCTGGCCCGGCTCAACGGCATCAAAGCGCCTTACACCATCTATGTTGGCCAGCAGCTGCGGCTGCCGGGGGGCAATTCTGTGACCCAGACGGCGACCGCCAGTAAAACTGCGAGCGACCGCAAAGCTCCGACAAAGCAGGCAGTTGCGGCTGTTGATCGGCCCCAAGGGCAGGACTACTCTGGCCAGACACCGAAGGACTCGCGCAGTGCCGACACTAAGTCTCTACCTGCCAAAGTCAGTTGGGTGTGGCCGTCACGCGGTCCGATTATCGCCGGGTTCTCTGCTGCCGAGCATGGCAACAAGGGGCTAGATATAGGCGGCAAAGCCGGAGATCCGGTCTATGCCGCTGCCGATGGCAAGGTGGTGTACGCCGGCAATGCCCTGCGGGGCTACGGTAACCTCCTTATCGTCAAGCATAACGACGATTTTCTGAGCGCGTACGCCCACAACCGCCGCTTGTTGGTGCAGGAACAGAGCTGGGTTAAAGCCGGCCAGCAGATTGCCGAAATGGGGGACAGCGGCACGACATCCGTGAAGCTGCATTTCGAAATCAGACTGCGCGGCCAATCGGTCAATCCACTGCAGTATCTGCCCCGCCGCTGAACCTTCAGCATTGGCGGTGGTCAGACACCGCAGTCCCGGAGATGGGGTTGGGGGACAACAATGAGCCGAGCAAATACCGAGCAAGATGAGCTGGTCGCCGATATCGTCGAAGACGAGATGGTGGAACTGGAAGAAGAAAGCGTTGAGACGCTGGAGGTCGAAGGAGCCGACGAACCACTCCTTGCCGACCACATCACCCATGAAGACCTGCAGCGCAACCTTGATGCGACGCAGCTTTATCTGAGCGAAATTGGTTTCTCGCCGCTGCTGACCGCAGAGGAAGAGGTCTATTTTGCCCGCCGCGCCCAGCGTGGCGATGCCGCCAGCCGCAAGCGCATGATCGAGAGCAACCTGCGTCTCGTGGTCAAGATCGCCCGTCGCTACCACAACCGTGGGTTGGCCCTGCTCGATCTGATTGAAGAGGGCAACCTCGGTCTGATCCGGGCGGTGGAGAAGTTCGATCCAGAGCGTGGCTTCCGCTTCTCGACCTACGCGACTTGGTGGATCCGTCAGACCATTGAGCGGGCGATCATGAATCAGACCCGCACCATCCGCCTGCCGATCCATGTAGTGAAAGAGCTCAACGTCTATCTGCGCACCGCCCGTGAACTGGCCCACAAGCTGGATCATGAGCCGACCGCCGAAGAGATCGCCCGCGAGCTGGACCGGCCGGTCGAGGATGTCACCCGCATGCTGCGGCTCAACGAGCGCATCAGCTCGGTGGATACCCCGATTGGCGGTGACTCCGACAAGGCGCTGCTCGATGTGATCGCCGATGAGAACGACGGTGGCCCCGAGCGCCGGCTGCAGGATGCCGACATTCAGGAGAGCATAGTCCAGTGGCTGGGCGAGCTGACCCCCAAACATCGTGAAGTGCTGGCCCGCCGTTTTGGCCTGCTCGGTTACGAGCCCTCAACCCTTGAGGATGTGGGCCGCGAGATCGGCCTGACCCGTGAGCGGGTACGGCAGATTCAGGTCGAAGCCCTGCGTCGCCTGCGCGACATGCTGGGCAGTCAGGGGCTGTCGGTGGATACCCTGTTCCGCACCTGAGCGCATCGTGCCTTGCTGACCAATAAAAAGAGCCCGGCGTTGCCGGGCTCTTGTCGTTTACGGTGGGCGCTCGTTTATCCACCTTTGGCGCTGGCCACCAGCTGGTAGAGCAGTTCCAGCGCCTGACGGGCACTCAGGCTGTCGACATCGAGCCTGGCCAGTTGCTGGCGCAGCGGATCAGTAACTGGCTTCGGCGACGGAACCGACACCGGGTGGCGTTGCGGTTCGCCCGCGACCAGATGGCGCTGTTCCAGCTCCTGCAGTTTGTGGCGGGCCCGCTCCAGTACCGATTTCGGCACCCCCGCCAGCTGGGCGACTGCGATAGCGAAACTGCGGTTGGCCGGCCCCTCCTGCACCGCGTGAAGGAAGGTGATCTGCTCACCATGCTCCAGCGCATCAAGGTGGACATTGGCCACCCCGGCAAAGCGCTGCGGCAGTTCGGTCAGTTCGAAATAGTGGGTGGCAAACAGGGTGAAGGCGCCACTAATCAGGGCCAGATGCTCGGCGCAGGCCCAGGCCAGCGCCAGCCCGTCATAGGTGCTGGTGCCACGGCCGATCTCATCGAGCAGCACCAGTGAGTCGCGGCTGGCGTTGTGCAGGATGTTGGCTGCCTCGCTCATCTCGACCATAAAGGTGGAGCGGCCCGAGGCCAGATCATCACTGGCGCCGATGCGGGTGAAGATGCGATCGATGGGCCCAATGATGGCGCTGTCGGCCGGCACATAACTGCCGATATGGGCGAGCAGCACGATCAGCGCCACCTGACGCATGTAGGTCGATTTGCCGCCCATGTTGGGGCCGGTGATCACCAGCATCCGCCGTTGATCATTGAGGGTGATGGGGTTGGCGATAAAAGGCTCGCTCATCACCCGCTCCACCACCGGGTGGCGGCCACCCTCAATCTGGATGCCGGGCTGCTCGCTCAGCGTTGGCGCCACATAGCGCTGGCGATCAGCGATGCGGGCCAACGCCGCCAGTAGATCCAGCTCGGCAATGGCGGCGGCTAGGGCCTGCAGGTTGGCCAGTTGCGGCAGCAGCAGATCAAAGAGCTCGTCGTAGAGCCGCTTCTCCAGCGCCAACGCCCGGGCCTGGGCGGTCAGCACCTCCTCCTCGTACTTTTTGAGTTCGGGGATGATGTAGCGCTCGGCGTTTTTCAGGGTCTGGCGGCGCTGGTAATCCAGCGGCACCACCTTGGCATAGCTGCGGCTGACTTCGATAAAGAAGCCATGCACCCGGTTGAAGCCGACCTTGAGGGTGGGGATGTTGGTGCGCGCCTTTTCGCGCACCTCGATCTCGGCCAGATAGGCCTCGGCATCGCCGCCCAGCTGACGCAGCCGATCCAGCTCGCTGTTATAACCCTCGCGGATCACCCCGCCATCCCGGACCACCGCCGGCGGCTGATCGATGATCGCCTGCTCGAGCAGGGTGCACAGCTCGGGCTGGGGCGCACAGAGCGGCGCCAGCTGCTGCAGGCGAGCGGCGGTCAGCGGTTGCAGGTGGTCGGCCAGGGCCGGCAGTGCCTGCAGCGACTGCCGCAAGCGGGTGAAGTCGCGTGGTCGGGCCGAGCGCAGGGCGAGGCGGGCGCAGATGCGCTCGATATCGCCGATGGCCGCCAGCAGCGGTTTGGCGGGCTCGGCGGCATCAGCTGCCAGCAGGCAGCCGATCGCCTGCTGACGGGCCAGCAGTTCGTGGCGGTCGCGCAGCGGCCGGTGCAGCCAGCGCTTGAGCAGGCGGCTGCCCATGGCGGTGGCGGTGTCGTCGAGCACGGCGGCCAGGGTGTGGTCGCTGCCGCCGGCCAGAGTCTGGGTCAGCTCCAGATTACGGCGAGTGGCCGCATCCAGCTGCACTGCATCATCGGCCTGCTCGCGGCGGATGGCGCGAATATGGGGCAGGGCGGTGCGCTGGGTGTCGCGCACATAGGCCAGCACGCAGCCGGCCGCTGCCAGCCCAAGGGGGCAGTCGCCAAGGCCGAAGCCGGACAGGTCGCGGGTGCCGAACTGCTGGTTAAGCAGGCGCAGGGCGGTGTCGAGTTCAAACTCCCAGGCTGGCCGCCGCCGGCTGCCGCGGCGGTTGGCGACTAGGGCGCCGTTGGCCCACTCCTCGGAGTAGAGCACTTCGGCTGGGTTCAGCCGCTGCAGTTCGGCCTTCACCGCCTCCAGGGAGGTCAGCTCCTGCAGCTGAAAGCGGCCACTGGCCAGATCCAGGGTGGCGATGCCGGTCACCTCGTTGCGGCCGCAGATCGCCATCAGCAGGTTGTCGCGGCGCTCATCGAGCAGCGCTTCGTCGGTCAGGGTGCCGGGGGTGACGATGCGGGTCACCCGCCGCTCCACCGGCCCCTTGCTGGTGGCCGGATCGCCGATCTGTTCGCAGATGGCCACCGGCTCGCCCAGCTGCACCAGCCGCGCCAGATAGCCCTCGACCGCATGATAAGGAACACCGGCCATGGGGATGGCATTGCCGCCTGACTGACCGCGCCGGGTCAGGGTGATATCGAGCAGTTCGGCGGCGCGCGCGGCGTCGTCGTAGAACAGCTCATAGAAGTCACCCATGCGGTAAAACAGCAGGCAATCGGGGTGTTGAGCCTTGATGCGCAAATATTGCTGCATCATCGGCGTGTGCTGGCTGAGGTTGTCCAGTTCCATTAGAAGGCAAGTTCCGCCACAGGGGCCGCCGCAGCGGCCTGGTTCAGTCATCGATAGCGGCGCAGATTAGCATGGCTGGTGACCTAAGGCGCAGCGGCGGTGGTGGCTGCCAGCGCTGGTTGTTAAGCTGGCCTCATCATTCGCGGGCGAGGCCCGAGGAGGGGGTGATGGTCGGTCTGTGGCAACACGCCAGCCCTGAGCTGCTGGCACTTGAGTTGGGGCAGCGGTTATTGGCGCGTCAGTGGCGGCTGGCTACCGCCGAATCCTGCACCGGTGGAGGCTTGGCCTATGCCATCACCGCTGTGGCCGGTAGTTCCGGCTGGTTTGACCAAGGGGTGGTGGCTTACGCCAACAGCGTCAAACAGCAGTTGCTTGCTGTTCCTGAGCCGCTACTGGCGACCCATGGTGCGGTGAGTGCGCCAGTAGTGGTGGCCATGGCCGAGGGGGTCAGGCGCAGCAGTGGCGCCCAGCTGGCGGTGGCGACTAGCGGTATTGCCGGTCCTGGTGGTGGCACCAGTGATAAGCCCGTGGGGTTGGTCTGGTTTGGTTTTGCGCTGGATGGTCAATGTCATGCCGAGCAGCGTTTGTTCGCCGGTAGTCGTGATCAGGTAAGGACACTGGCGATCCGCCACGCCTTGCTGCGGCTGAATCAAATCTGTGAAGCAGGCCAGCTTGATACTGTATGAGCGTACAGTATAATCTCGCCAACACAGTGACCAATCCGGTCGGGGAGAACGAACGTGGAAGATAACCGCAAGAAGGCGCTTGGCGCCGCCGTCAGCCAGATTGAACGCCAGTTCGGCAAGGGGTCCATCATGCGTTTGGGGGATACCCAGGCGCTGGATGTCGAAGCGGTATCAACAGGTTCGCTGGGGTTGGATATCGCGCTCGGCATTGGCGGCCTGCCGATGGGGCGTATTGTCGAGATCTACGGCCCGGAGTCCTCGGGTAAAACCACCCTGACTCTATCGGTGATCGCTGAAGCTCAGCGCAAGGGCAAGACCTGCGCTTTTATCGATGCCGAACACGCCCTTGACCCTTCCTATGCGGCCAAGCTGGGGGTCAAAGTGGACGATCTGCTGGTGTCCCAGCCCGATACCGGCGAGCAGGCCCTTGAGATCTGCGACATGCTGGTACGCTCCGCAGCGGTGGATGTGATCATCGTTGACTCGGTGGCGGCATTGACGCCCAAGGCCGAGATCGAAGGTGAGATGGGTGACTCGCACGTCGGCCTGCAAGCTCGACTGATGAGCCAGGCGCTGCGCAAGCTGACTGGCAATCTCAAGCGTTCCAACACCCTGTGCATCTTTATCAACCAGATCCGGATGAAGATCGGGGTGATGTTCGGTAACCCGGAAACCACCACTGGTGGTAATGCCCTCAAGTTCTACGCCTCCGTCCGCCTCGACATCCGCCGTACGGGCGCGGTCAAGGAAGGTGAGGAAGTGGTGGGTAGTGAGACCCGGGTCAAGGTGGTCAAAAACAAGGTGGCGCCGCCGTTCAAGCAGGCCGAATTCCAGATCATGTATGGCGCTGGTATCTCCAAGGTGGGTGAGCTGGTTGACCTTGGGGTCAGCCAGGGGATCATCGACAAGTCGGGGGCCTGGTATGCCTACAAGGGCGACAAGATCGGCCAGGGCAAAGCCAATGTCATGAAGTATCTCAATGACAATCCGGCAGTGGCGGCTGAAGTCGAGCAGAAACTGCGTGCCACCTTGCTGCTACAGCCGAAAAAAGGGGAGAGCCAGGAGTTGGTGGCTGAAGCCCTGGCCGGAGATGAGTTCTGAGTGATAGCGAAGCGCTGGCAGCCGCAGTGCGGCTGCTGGCCCGCCGCGATTACAGCCGGGTTGAGCTGCAGCAGCGGCTGCGTCAGCGCGGCTACCCCGACATCGCTATCGAGCAAGCCCTGAGTGAGTGTGAACAACGGGGCTGGCAAGATGATGCCCGTTTTGCCGGCCAGTTTGTGCGCAACCGCTATCAGCAGGGCTATGGCCCGTTGCGCATCGCCGCCGAATTGCGCCAGCGTGGGGTCGCTGCGGCGCTGATCAACGCCCTGTTGGAGGATGACGAGCTTGACTGGTCCGAGGCGCTCAGGCGGCTCTTTCAGCGTCGCTGCAAAACGGCCGCGACAGAGCGCAAAGAGCGCTATAAACAGGCCCGTGCCTTGCAACAGCGTGGCTTCGACAGCGAGCAGATCCGTCAGCTGCTCGACCTCTAGCGGACGATAATCTCGCATCACACTGCTCGCCGCGGCATGGCGATGGTCATGCCGTTGAAACAGTGTCGCTGTTGACCATCCCTGCATATAATGTTGGCCTCTTTTGACCCCGGAGGGGCCCGCTTGGTCGTGGCCGTTTGCCGGGTTAGCGCGCAGGCAGCCAGGAATCTCACCCATGACGATGAGTTCAGCCGAGATCCGTGAAGCGTTTCTCGAGTTTTTCCGTAGCAAGGGTCACCAGCCGGTGGCCAGCAGTTCGCTGATCCCTCACAACGATCCGACGTTGCTGTTCACCAATGCCGGCATGAACCAGTTCAAGGATCTGTTCCTCGGCAAGGAGAAACGCGCCTACAGCCGCGCCGCTTCGTCACAGTGCTGCGTGCGCGCCGGCGGTAAACACAACGATCTGGAGAACGTTGGCTATACCGCCCGTCACCACACCTTCTTCGAGATGCTGGGTAACTTCAGCTTCGGTGACTATTTCAAGCACGATGCCATTCGCTTTGCCTGGGAGTTCCTGACCTCGGCCCAGTGGCTGAACCTGCCCAAAGAGAAGTTGTGGGTGACGGTTTACGCCAGTGACGACGAAGCCTACGACATCTGGAACAAGGAAATTGGTATTCCGGCCGAGCGCCTGGTTCGCATCGGCGATAACAAAGGCGCGCCTTACGCTTCCGACAATTTCTGGGCGATGGGCGATACCGGCCCCTGCGGTCCCTGCACCGAGATTTTTTACGATCACGGCGACCATATCTGGGGTGGCCCGCCGGGCTCACCGGAAGAGGACGGCGATCGTTACATCGAGATCTGGAACCTGGTGTTCATGCAGTTTAACCGCCATGCCGACGGCACCATGGAGCCATTGCCCAAACCGTCGGTAGACACCGGCATGGGGTTGGAGCGCATCGCGGCGGTGATGCAGAAGGTCCACTCCAACTACGAAACCGACACCTTCCAGCGCCTGATTGGCGACGCAGCCCGTCTGTTGGGGCGGTCTGATGTTGAGAACCAGTCGCTGCGGGTGATCGCCGATCACATCCGTTCCTGTGGCTTTTTGATCGCTGATGGCGCCATGCCGAGCAATGAGGGTCGTGGTTATGTGCTGCGCCGCATCATTCGCCGTGCCGTGCGCCATGGCCACAAGCTCGGTGCGCGCGAGCCCTTTTTCCATCGCCTGGCCGCCAGTCTGGCAGACCAGATGGGGGCCGCCTACGACCAGCTCAATACCCAGTTGCCGGTGATCCAGCGGGTGCTGCAGGTTGAAGAGGAGCAGTTTGCCCGCACCCTCGAGCGTGGTCTGGCAATTCTGGATGATGCGCTCAAGGGGTTGGATGCCAAGGTTATTCCGGGTGAGCTGGTGTTTCGTCTGTATGACACTTACGGCTTCCCGATGGATCTGACCGCCGATATCGCTCGTGAGCGCGGCCTGTCGATTGATGAGGCTGGCTTCAACAGCGAGATGGGTAAACAGCGTGAGCGTGCCAAACAGGCGAGCAATTTTGGCGTCGATTACAACGCCCAGCTAAAGGTTGACTGCAGCAGCCAGTTCACCGGCTATTGGGAGCTGAGCCGTAACGCCAAAGTGGCGGCGCTCTTTACCATCGATGGCCTGCCGGTTGAGCGTATCAGTGCGGGCAGCGAAGGCTTGGTGGTGCTGGATGACACCCCCTTCTACGCCGAAAGCGGCGGCCAGGTGGGTGACATCGGGGTGCTGAGTATGGCGGATGGCCAGTTCCAGGTCAGCGATACCCAGAAGTCGGGCAGCGCCATCATCCACAAGGGCCACGTTGCCTTTGGCGAGATCCATGTGGGTGAAAGCCTGACTGCCGAGGTGGATGGCGCGCGGCGCCAGGCCATTGCTCTCAACCATTCGGCTACCCACTTGCTGCACGCGGCATTGCGTCAGGTGCTGGGCAGTCATGTCACCCAGAAGGGTTCGCAGGTCGGCCCTGAGCGGCTGCGTTTCGATTTTTCCCATTTTGAAGCTGTACCGACGGCGGTGTTGCGCCAGCTGGAGCAGATCGTTAACGCCCAGATCCGCGCCAACCACGAGGTGGTGACCGATCTGATGAACGTGGATGAGGCGCGTGCCGCTGGGGCTATGGCCTTGTTTGGCGAGCGCTACGATGACGAGGTGCGGGTGTTGTCGATGGGGGCCTTTTCCAAGGAACTCTGTGGCGGTACCCACGCCCGTCGTACCGGCGATATCGGCTTTTTCAAGATCGTCAGTGAGGGTGGTATTGCCGCTGGCATCCGCCGGATTGAGGCCGTCACCGGTCAGGGCGCGCTGGATCTGATGCATGCCATCGGCGAACAGGTCGACGCTGCGGCTGATCTGCTTAAAGGAGATGGTTTCTCGCTGGCTGAGCGGGTGCGGGCGATTGCTGATCGTCAGAAGCTGTTGGAGCGCGAAAATGAGCAGCTGCGTAGCAAGCTGATCGCGCTGGAATCGGCTGGTTGGATCAGCGAAGCATCGTCCATCAAGGGGGTGCCAGTACTGGTCAAGCTGCTTGATGGCGCCGATCCCAAGGGCTTACGTGACATGGTGGATCAGCTCAAGAACCGCATCGGTTCCGGGGTAGTGGTGCTGGCAGCGGTGCGTGATGACAAGATCAGCCTGATCGCCGGGGTTACCAAAGATCTCACTAGCCGGCTGTCGGCCGGTGACCTGGTGGGCCACGTGGCTCAACAGGTGGGCGGTAAGGGCGGTGGCCGTCCTGATCTCGCGCAAGCGGGTGGGCAGGATCTGGCGGCACTGCCAGCTGCGCTGGCCACTGTTACCGCCTTCATCGAGCAGCGGCTATAAAGAGAGACAAGCAACGGGTGCGCAGCCGTAATGGCGGCTGCGGCATCAAGATTTGTGTGGTTAGCGACGAGAAATATATGCAAGGGGCCGTGCGAACCGCGCACGCCCCCTTTAAACTGGATCAGGAACCGATGGTGGGTTTTCCGCCCTTTGCCTGGTGTTTTCAACTAGCCTTAGACCATCCCCTAAGGAGAGAGGTGTCGTACTAACAGGCACCGAGTATTAGAAAGGAGCCGACAATGCTGATTTTGACCCGCCGCGTGGGTGAAACCCTGATGATTGGCGACAACGTGACCGTGACTGTGCTCGGCGTGAAGGGCAACCAGGTGCGTATCGGCGTCAATGCGCCCAAAGATGTCTCTGTCCATCGTGAAGAGATCTACATGCGCATCCAGGCCGAGAAGGGTGAACCGGGCGACGAGTAAGCTACTAATGCTGAACAAAAAAAGGCCAACTTCAGGTTGGCCTTTTTGTTGTCGGCGGTGACGGCCGCTCGCTGCGAAAAAGGGTTTGACATCCAAACCTCAAAAGGTAATATGCACGCCGCTGCGCGGGTGAGGTGGCCGAGAGGCTGAAGGCGCTCCCCTGCTAAGGGAGTATAGAGGCTTAAACCTCTATCGAGGGTTCGAATCCCTCCCTCACCGCCAGTCTTTAATCGAAGAGCACCCGTAGCTCAATTGGATAGAGTACTCGGCTACGAACCGAGCGGTTGGAGGTTCGAGCCCTCCCGGGTGCGCCACTTCGTTTAGACAATCTGTGTTTCTCCGGTGCACCCGTAGCTCAATTGGATA
Source organism: Corallincola sp. (assembly GCA_017998495.1). Lineage (GTDB taxonomy): Bacteria > Pseudomonadota > Gammaproteobacteria > Enterobacterales > Neiellaceae > RGIG665. The sequence continues at coordinate 2,871 of JAGOCY010000001.1, read as the reverse complement.
GAGTACTCGGCTACGAACCGAGCGGTTGGAGGTTCGAGCCCTCCCGGGTGCGCCATCTCTCTTCTTCCCCTGTTCTCCTTTACCTCCTGATGCATGTACAGCCTTCAAGGCTGTCGTGATTGTGCGTCCTGCCGCACTTTTGCGCCTCTCTCTTGTTGGTCCACTCCCGCCCTTGATCCCCGTCATACTGGTCGTCGGTCGTTGATTCATAGTCGCCGCAGTCCGGACTGTGACCTCCGTTAATGCGTGCTTGACCATAACGGGGCATGATGTGCCCCCGTTTACGGACCCACTGGTGGCGTGCTTGCCGCCTGCTGCCAGTGCATTGAATAAAGGAAACCCCAGATGACCACAATCACCGATTTGATCGTCGAGGGCGCCACCCTGATGGTGACCGGCATGGCGATCGTGTTTGCCCTGCTGGGTCTGATGGTGCTGCTGATCAATGCCATGGCCGCCGCCGTGCAGCGCTATCTGCCGGCGCCTGCGCCCGTTGAGCGCCGGCCACAGGCCCAGCCTGCTGCGGCTGGGGCAAACGCTGCTGAGCTGGCGGCGATCTCCGCCGCGATCCATCAGCATCGTCATCGCCACCCCAAATCTTGATCTTGAGGAAGTCTGCCATGACCAAAGCCCTGGCCCTGACCGATGTGGTGCTGCGCGATGCGCACCAATCACTGCTGGCGACCCGCCTGCGTCTGGATGACATGCTACCGATCGCTGAAAAGCTGGATCGCGTTGGCTACTGGTCGCTGGAAACCTGGGGTGGTGCCACCTTTGACGCCTGTATCCGCTACCTGGGTGAAGACCCGTGGGAACGTTTGCGCGCCTTGAAAAAAGCGATGCCCAACACCCGTCAACAGATGTTGCTGCGTGGCCAGAACCTGCTCGGTTATCGTCACTATGCGGATGATGTCGTTGACAAATTTGTCGAGCGGGCGCGAGTCAACGGGATGGATGTGTTCCGCATCTTTGATGCCATGAACGATCCGCGCAACTTTGAACGGGCGGTCAAGGCCTGTATTGCGGTGGACGGCCATGCCCAAGGCACCATCTCCTACACCACCAGCCCGGTGCATACCCTTGACACCTGGGTGGATCTGGCGCGCCGCCTCGAGGATCTGGGCTGCCATTCCATCTGTATCAAGGATATGGCCGGCCTGCTCAAGCCCTATGAAGCCGAGCAGCTGATCAAGCGGCTGAAGGCGGCGGTCCAGGTCCCCCTTGCCCTTCATTGTCACGCCACCACGGGCCTGTCGCTGGCGACCCACATGAAGGCGATCGATGCGGGCATCGACATGATCGACAGTGCTATCTCGTCGATGAGCATGACCTATGGCCATAGTCCGACAGAGACCCTGGTCGCCATGCTGCAGGGCGCCGAACGCGATACCGGCCTGGATCTGGTGCTGCTGGAGGAGATCGCCAGTTACTTCCGTGAGGTGCGCAAGAAATATGCGAAGTTCGAAGGCAGCCTCAAAGGCATAGACACCCGCATCCTGCTGGCGCAGGTGCCCGGCGGCATGTTGACCAACATGGAAGGTCAGCTCAAAGAGCAAAATGCCCTCGACAAGATGGACGAGGTGCTGGCCGAGATCCCGCGGGTACGCGCCGACCTCGGGTTTATCCCGCTGGTCACCCCCACGTCGCAGATTGTCGGTAGCCAGGCGGTGATCAATGTGCTCAGTGGTGAGCGCTACAAGAGCATCACCAAGGAGACGGCCGGGGTACTGCGCGGCGAATATGGTGCTGCACCAGCGCCGGTCAACGCTGAGCTGCAACAGCGGGTGCTGCTGGCGGGCGAGGCCCCCATTACCTGCCGTCCGGCCGATCTGCTCAAACCGGAGATGGACAGCCTGGCGACTGAACTGACAGCTAAGGCTCAAGCCGAAGGGATCCGGCTGGCCGAGGCGGTGGTTGATGACGTGCTGACCTATGCACTCTTCCCCCAAGTGGGGCTGAAGTTCCTCAAAAACCGTGACAATCCTGCCGCCTTTGAGCCGGCGCCGGGTGCGGCCACTGCGGCGCCCGCTGCACCAGCGGCGGCCTCGGCTGGCGCTGCGCCAGCGAGCAGCGAGCGCTATAGCGTGCGTGTGGATGGCCGGGTGTTTGAGGTTGAAGTCGCCCCCTGCGGTACCTTGACCAATGTGGTGCCGGTCGCCGCAACCGCTGCGCCGGCGGTTAGCGCTGCTGCGGCAGCGACGACCGTCAACGCGCCTCTGGCTGGCCTCATCTGCAAAGTGATGGTGCGCTCGGGCGATACGGTGGCCGCTGGTGATGTGGTGGTGGTGCTCGAAGCGATGAAAATGGAAACGGAGATCCGCGCGTCGCGTGCTGGTGCCGTGAGTGAAGTGTTCGTCAAGGACGGTGACAGCGTGGCTGTCGGCGAGCCTCTGCTGGCATTGGTCTAAGGAGTTTCAATGGACGGTTTGCTGACTCTGTGGCAGAGCACCGGTATCGCCAACTTCACCCTGGGCCAGGCGCTCATGATGGTGGTAGGGGCGGGGCTGCTGTTTCTGGCCATCGTCAAGAAGTTTGAACCACTGCTGCTGCTGCCGATCGGTTTCGGCGCGGTGCTGGCCAACATCCCTGGAGCTGGCTTCACCGATCCGGGCGGTATTCTCTACTACGTTTTTTACGCCGGGATCGAGACTGGCGTCTTCCCCCTGCTGATCTTTATGGGGGTTGGGGCACTGACCGATTTTGGGGCTCTGATCGCTAACCCCAAGACCCTGCTGCTGGGGGCTGCGGCCCAGTTTGGTATTTTTGGCACCCTGTTCGGGGCCATCTTTCTCAATCTGGTGCCGGGCCTCGACTTTGACATGAAGCAGGCGGCGGCCATCGCCATCATTGGCGGTGCTGATGGCCCTACCT
>JAGOCY010000106.1 GCA_017998495.1 Corallincola sp. | reverse complement strand
CTTGCGTTCACTGGAGCTGCTTCCCGCCAAGGAGGGGTACAGCGGTGATGCACTGACCACCCTGGCGACCCTCTATTACCGCAAAGGCACACCGGAAAAAGCCTATGTGTGGATGAGGGTGGCAGAACTGGCCGAGGTTGAAGGCGCACGCGCCGGCAGCATTGCCGAACATTTCCGCATGGGCAAGGAGACGCTTAAGCAGCTCAACAGCGAAGCGAAAAAACTTTACGGTCAGATCACTGACCGCAAGTTTGTCGCCCCGCCGGGCTGAGCAGGCGCAGGCGGCGCGCTTAAGTGCCCGTCTGCTCGCCACCGTCAGCAGCGAATGTCAAAGAGACCGAGTTGATGCAATAGCGCAGCCCGGTAGGCGCCGGGCCGTCGTCAAACACATGGCCGAGGTGAGCGCCACAACCCGCGCAGCAGACCTCGGTTCTCACCATGCCGTGGCTGCGATCGTCAAAGAACTGCACCGCGCCGGGCAAGGGCCCATAGAAGCTGGGCCAGCCGCAGCCGGCGTCAAACTTGGTGGTCGATGCAAACAGTGGTCGCTGACAGCAGACGCAGTGGTACTGGCCGGTGGCGCTGTTATGCAGCAGGGAACCGCTGAATGGTCGCTCGGTCCCCTTCTGCCAACAGACCCGGAACTGCTCCGCCGTCAGTTTGTCACGCCACTCATCCCCTGCTGCCATCGTCCGCCCTGCCCCTTCAGATCATGCTATTGCTGATACGTTCGACCACCAGCAGCGAGTGTCGTTTCACCTCAAGATGATGGTGCGGCACCCGACGGGTAGCCGCGCCACAATCGGCGCGGGCTGTATCCACCGTCACTTGCCAGCACTGGCTGGTGTGGAGCAGCGGCAAACGACAGCGCTGAGACTGATCACTGCCGTTGATCACCAGCACCAGCTGCTGGTTATCGAGGGGGTCCTCATTACAGATCACCTCCATCAACACACACATGCGCTCGCTGTCATGCCAGTCGCCATCGCTCATCAGCTGGCCATCAGGACGGTACCAGCGCACGGTATGGCCCATCTTGGTGCCGTAGTAGTGGTCATCCTGCAGGTTCAACTCGGTGATCGGATGCAACCGCTTACGAATGCGGATCAGGTGACGAACTGCCGCCAGAAACTGGCGCTGGTCATCATCCATGCGCCAATCCAGCCAGCCAATCGGGTTGTCCTGGCAGTAGGCGTTGTTGTTACCCTGCTGGCTGCGCCCCAGTTCATCACCCGCCAACAAGTGGGGAGTACCGGCCGACAGCAGCAAGGTCGCCAGCAAGTTGCGCCGATGCTGATCGCGCGCCAGGCGCACAGCAACGTCCGTGGTCAGCCCCTCCACCCCATGGTTGCACGACAGATTGTGATCATGGCCATCGCGGTTACCCTCGCCATTCGCCTCATTGTGCTTGTGGCTGTAACTGACCAGATCCAGCAGCGTAAAACCGTCGTGATAGGTGATGTAATTCACCGAGCTGTAAATGGAGCGCAGGGTCTTGTGAAAGATATCGCGCGAACCGAGCAGACGGGTCGCCAGCTCTCCCATCAATCCCTGATCGCCGCGCCAGAAGCCGCGCACCGAATCACGGAAACGATCGTTGCACTCATGCCAGTTGGTTGGGAACTGGCCGAGACGATAGCCGCCCATACCAATATCCCAAGGCTCCGCGATCAATTTGACCCGGCTTAACACCGGGTCCTGGAACACTACTTTGAAGAACGCCGAGTAGTGATCGAACTCGTTACCCTCGCGGGCCAGCGATACCGCCAGATCGAAGCGGAAACCGTCAACCTGCATCTCGGTCACCCAGTAGCGCAGGGTGTCCATCACCAGTTGCAGCACATAAGGGTTATCAAGGTTGATGCTGTTACCGCAGCCAGTGTTGTTGACGTAATGACGGTAATCCGGGCTGCCATCGGCATGGTGGCCATAGAGGTAGAAATTGCGGTTATCCAGCCCCCGGAACGACAGGATCGGGCCGTCGCCACCGCCCTCGGCGCTGTGGTTGAACACCACATCGAGAATGACCTCAAGACCGTTGCGATGAAGCTCACGCACCATGGTCTTGAATTCGGTGTGCGCATCACGCACTGCATAGCGCGGCTCAGGCGCAAAGAAGGCTATGGGGTTATAGCCCCAATAATTGACCCGGCCTCGCTCCTGCAGGAAAGGCTCGGTCATAAACGAGGCCACCGGCATCAGCTGCAGGGTGGTGACCCCCAGCGCCTTAAGATGAGCAATGGTGGCCGGATGGCAAAGCCCCAGATAGGTGCCTCGCAGCGCCTCCGGGATTTCCGGATGCTGCATGGTGAAACCACGCACATGGATCTCATAGAGGATGGTCTGGGCACTGGGCACATGGGGTTTAGTCACACCGTGCCAATGAAAATTGTCGTCCACCACCACGCACTTGGGCATCATGCCCCGGCTGTCGCCACGGTAGAGCTGGCGATCCCAGATGAGCGGCCGGCTCAGGCTGCGGGCATAAGGGTCGATCAGCAGCTTGCGGCCATCGAAATAAAGCCCCTGATCGGGCAAAAAATGGCCATAAGCACGCAGGCCATAGTGCTGGCCGGCGGTGATGCCTTCGATCCAGCAATGCCACACCCGGCCGGTTTTACCCGGCATCGGTATGCGGAACATCTCCTCCTCGCCATCAAACAGGCACACTTCCACCCGCTCGGCGTCAGGACAGTAAACAGCAAAGTTGCAACCACCTTCCATGAGTCTGGCGCCAAGCACTGAGGCCCGGCCTATCGCTACACCGATCGGTCCTTGACGGTAAAGCACCGCAAATGGTGTGCCACGCTCCATCCATCCCCCTGAAATAACAAGGCCGCCCTCGGGCGGCCTTGACTTGCTAATCGGCAACTCGCCTGAGATAGAGCGTCGCCAGAGGCGGCAGGTTCAGATACAGCGACTGGCCCCTGCCATGCGCCGCTACCGCCTCGGTAACAAAGTGGTCGCCCACGTGGTAGTCACTGCCCCAGAACTCACCGCTGTCGGTATTGAGGATCACCTCGTAACGGCCGGGACGGCTGACCCCCAAACGATAACCATCACGGGGTATCGGTGTAAAGTTGCAAACGACTACTACTTCGGCCGGATCGGTCTTGGCCTTACGCGTGAAAGCCACCAGGCTGTTATCGGCATCCTGATGATCGATCCACTCGAAGCCGTGATAGCTGGTATCCAGCTCGTACAGCGCCGGAATCGAGCTGTAGAGGTGGTTGAGGGCTTTGAACAGCTGCTGGATCCCTTTGTGTTTTGGATAATCGAGCAGGTGCCACTGCACCGAGCTGTTGTGATTCCACTCGTCGCTCTGGCCGATCTCATTGCCCATGAAGTTAAGCTTCTTGCCCGGATGGCCATACATGTAGGCCATGTAGGAGCGGACGTTTGCCGCCTGCTGCCACTCGTCACCTGGCATCTTGCGAATAATCGAGCCTTTGCCATGCACCACTTCATCGTGAGAAAGCGGCAGCACGAAGTTCTCGTCATAGGCGTAGACCATGGAGAAGGTCAGCTCGCCATGGTGGTACTTGCGATACGCCGGGTCTTTCATCATGTAATGCAGGCTGTCGTGCATCCAGCCCATGTTCCACTTGAAGCCAAAGCCCAGGCCACCAGTGAAGGTAGGGCGTGATACGCCTGCAAAGGCGGTCGACTCTTCGGCGATGGTCATGGCGTGGGGGTACTTGCGGTACACCTCTTCGTTGAACCACTTGAGCAGACTGATCGCTTCGTAGTTGTGGTTACCACCATCGACGTTGGGCACCCACTCGCCGGGATTGCGCGAATAATCGAGATAGAGCATCGACGCGACGGCATCCACGCGCAGCCCGTCAACGTGGAATTTCTCAAGCCAAAATAGCGCGTTGCTGATCAGGAACTGGCGTACATGATCGCGTCCGAAATCGTAGATGCAGCTGTTCCAGTCCGGGTGCCAGCCACGCCGCGGATCGGCATATTCATAGAGGTGAGTACCGTCGAAGCGGGCCAGACCGTGGGAATCCTCCGGGAAGTGGGCAGGCACCCAGTCGACAATAACGCCAATGCCGTTGAGGTGGCATTGATCGACGAAGTACTTGAAATCATCCGGGTTGCCGAAACGGCTGGTCGGCGCAAACAGGCCAACGGGCTGATAGCCCCAGGACCCTGAGAACGGGTGCTCGGATACCGGCAGCAGCTCAACATGGGTAAAACCCAGGTCTTTGACATAGGGGATCAGATATTCCGCCAGCTCACGATAGGTTAATGAGCGGGTACGGCCATCTGCTTCGATCTTCTGGCGCCAGGAGCCGATATGCACCTCATACACCGAGATCGGGCGAAAGCGCTTGTCATCGAGGTTGCGTGCGCGCCATTCACTGTCCTGCCATTGATAGACGCCATGGTCATAGACCACAGAGGCATGGGAGGGATACTGCTCAGCCTGAAAGCCCACCGGATCGGCCTTGTGCGGCAAGCGGTTGCCCAGCGGATCTTTGAGTTCATATTTGTACTTGGCGCCATGGCCAAGACCGGGCACAAACAGCACCCAGCAACCATTGGTGGTGCGCTGCATCGGGTGGCAGCGACCATCCCAATAGTTGAAGTCACCCACCAATGAACAGGCGGTGGCGTGGGGGGCGTAGACCGCAAAACGAACGCCGGATACCGGTCCGTTATCCGTGTCGAGGGTCAGGGCGTGAGCGCCCATGCGGTTGTACAAGTTCTCGGGGGTGGCGTAGGCATCGCCAATGCCCTCATAGGCGACATCCTGAAACTGGTACGGGTAGATGCTGATAAAACTGCCATCCCTAGTCACTGCTTCCAGTTCGTAGTGGAACAACTGTTTACGCCGCGGCATCTGCAATTCAAACAGGCCATCCTCATGGATGACCGCCATCTCACCGACCACCTTGTCACTGCCCAGTTCACGGACGACGACCTTATTGGCACCCGGCAACCAAACCGTCAGTTGCAACCCTTTACCATCAGCAGCCGGCCGCAAACCAAGCTGATCAAAAGGGGTGGCGCAGCGGGCCTGCTGAAGCTGTTGTATGAGCATGTGACTTCCCGTATCGCGTTGACACTATCTACCAAGATTAGGCTTGCCCTGCCTGGGGTAAGAGAATTTTCTCTACAAATGAGGATACTGCATCATGCCAGCCGATATCTCTGTGAGCCCGCTCAGATTCATACCAGCGGTGTTCCAGCAATTGGTGGTAGGTCTCAGCATCATCATTGAGATGGCGCAAATCGGACGGGATCAGATTGAGCACGTCACGGTACTCCTCCTGAAACCATTGCAGCGCCGCTTCCTGCTCACCCAGCTCGCTCTCGCCTGCCTCGCGCCGCGTGCGGTTCAGGGTGGCCCGGTAGCGGTAGATCTCGGAAAGCAGGCGGCGCGCCTGATTCGACTGCACCCGCTCTCCAGTTAATGACTCAAGCAGACGGATGTGATGGCCCGGCTCCACCACCTTGGTGACCAGCCGCAAGCGGTTGCCATCCGGGGTGGTTTCGAACTCCATTTCCTCGACGTCATAACCCAGGTCATGCAAACGCTGAATGCGCTTTTCAACCCGGTATTGCTCATCCAGCGCGATGTATTCGACCTGGGTCAGCTCTTGCCAAAGATCATGGTATTTACGCAGCAAGTCTTCGGTGACGCCCACAGGATCTACCCCCTCAGGCAAACCGAAACCGGCCTGCAGATCGAGCAGCTCACCACCGAGGTTGGTCTGGGCGATCATCAGGTCGAGCTCGCGCTGACCATCCGACAACTTGTCGCGGCTCTCGGCGGTTTCAGCATCGACGAAATAAGCGGCCAACTTGCCGGCATCACGGCGGAACAGGGTGTTGGAGAGCGAGCAGTCGCCCCAGTAGATCCCCTGCAGATGCAGCC
>JAGOCY010000105.1 GCA_017998495.1 Corallincola sp. | reverse complement strand
ATGGCGTCTTCACCCGAGGCGGCCAGTACATGGAACTCGTGGCTCATGCTGCCACCGATGGAGCCGGTGTCGGCGAGCACGGCGCGATAGTCGAGCCCCAGACGGTCGAAGATGGCGCAGTAGGCGCGGTACATCGCCTGATAGGTGGTCTCTAGCGAGGCCTGATCCATGTGGAAGCTGTAGGCATCCTTCATCAGGAACTCGCGGGCGCGCATCACACCAAAGCGCGGCCGCACTTCGTCGCGGAATTTGGTCTGGATCTGGTAGAGGTTAAGCGGCAGCTGCTTGTAGCTGTTGACCTCGCCACGCACCAGATCGGTGATCACCTCTTCATGGGTGGGGCCGAGGGCGAAGGGGCGGGTGTGGCGGTCGTTAAAGCGCAGCAGCTCGGGGCCGAACTGGTCCCAGCGGCCGGACTCGTGCCACAGCTCAGCCGGCTGCACCACCGGCATCGACACTTCGATGGCGCCGGCGTTGTTCATCTCTTCGCGCACGATCTGCGCCACCTTGTTGAGCACCCGCAGGCCGCTCGGCAGCCAGGTGTAGAGGCCGGAGGCCAGTTTGCGGATCATGCCGGCGCGCAGCATCAGCTGGTGGCTGATCACTTCGGCATCGGCGGGGGTTTCACGCAGGGTGGAGAGCAGGTAGTGGCTGGTGCGCATGGTCTGGCCCGGTGGCTGGTCAAAAGTGGGCGCCATTTTAGTCAGTTACACGGCAAATAGCTGCAGCAGGCGGTGAAATTGGCCGCCCGAGTGGCGCCTAAGCGTTATTTCCGCGCTTGAGCCGCTGTTAACTGCAGCTGCTGGCTAGCGCATCGCGGCGGGCGATAAAGGGTTGATCCCAAGGTTTGAAGCTGTCTGGCTTGTTGAGATGGCGGATATCGCCATCGGCCAGATAGCCCTTCACCCCCTCGCTGTTGAGCCAGTAGAAGACCCCCCAATGGTGGAAGTCCCACTCGGCCAGATAGGGGTGGGCTTCATAGTCGATGCAGTAGAGTTCGCCGCCCTTGACCACGAAGTTGGCCGGAAAATAGTCGACATGAAAGCCGGCCCGTTTGAGCTGCTCGGCATAGGCGTAGCCACGGCGTAACAGCCGGTCATCCATCATGTCACGGGCGATCAGATCGATCACCACCGGCCCTTGGATGTACTCCTTGACCAGCAGATAGCTGGAGGCGCAAAAGCCCACCAGTTGCGGGCAGGCCACGCCGGCCTGCTGCATCCGCTGGTAACTGAGCAGTTCAAAGCCGAGCGCCTGGTCAAAGGGGATCAGATTGTGGGCGACCTGCATGTAGCGCTTGACCGTCAGCTGCTGCTCGCCGTTGCTGAACAGCCAGGAGATGGCCGATTTGCCGCGGCCGATTTCGCCCTGGCAGTGAAACGGCTGGCCATCCACCAGCAGCAGCTGGTCATCAACCAGACGGACCTGATGGGGGCTGGTGAACTGGGCGAGATCGATGGTCATGATGCTGACTCCACAGATGACAACTGTGGCGCCCATGCTGCCGCCAGCCGTCGCGCTGGGCCAAGGTTGGTGGTCGGTTGGCGCCGTGGGTACCTGCGCTGATGCCGGCAACGGGGTTGCTGACGGTGCCCTGGAATCCTGAAAAAGCGTTTATGAGTCATGCAATTAATCGGGGGCGAGGGCGCCGTGCGGGGGCCCGCGTATGCCGCAACGACAAAAAATGAGTAGTGGCTCGGAAAACGTTCAAGCCGCCAGAATCAGCTGGCTGGCCTGCGCTACATTGAAGTCGCGCGCTGTTGCCGCATGCAAACGGGATTGCCATGAAGGTTGTATCACATCGCTTGCCGTTGACTCTGTCGCTGCTGCTGTCGGTGATCGCTGCCAATGCCGCAGCTGCTGATTATTCCGCCCAGATGTGCGCACTGACCCATCCCCAACTCTCTGATGCGGTTGAGGTGAGTGAAGGGGTGGGCACGGGCTGCCAGTGGAGCACCCCTGACGGAGGGCTGGTGGTGCTCACCGTTGGCGATAGCGATCTTGAGGCGCTGGCTGCTCAGAGCCGACAGGAGCTGGATGATCTTGAGGCCAGCTTTGCCGGGGTGATGGGGGTTAAGGTGAGCCGTGGTGCCATGGGGGTCTGCGCGGGCGATGAACTGGTAGACGTTACTGCCCGTGGCCAGAGTACCGTTAAGGGCTGGGCGCGCTGCGGCGAGCGGCTGCTGTTTATCTCCGCCCAAGGGGCCGGCACCCCGGAGATCAGCAAAGCCATGGTTAAAGCAGCCCAGGCCGCCGGCCTTTAGAGCTGACGTTTTATGAAAACAGCAGGGCCGGTGGATCACCGGCCCTGTTGGCGTTCAGGCTAGCCCTTCGGCCTTGAGTGCAGCCTGCACCGCTGGGCGGGCGGCCACCCGGCCGAGATAGGCCTGCAGCTGCGGGTAGCTATCCAGCGGCAGCTTGAGGTAGCCCGCCCAGTTCACCACTGTGAAGGCGTAGCCATCAGCCACGCTAAACTCGCCGGCCAGCCATGGCTGCTGGCCCAGCAGCTGATCCAGTTCGGCAAAGGCTTTGTTAAGGCGGGCGATGGCGCCGTTGCGGGTCGCTTCCGGGGTGTCGGAGCGCCACAGCGGGCTGAAGGTTTTGTGCAGTTCAGTGCTGACAAAGGCCAGCCACTGGCTGACGGTCAGGCGACGGATGGTGCCCGGCTCGCCAATCAGCGGCCGGTCCGGCTGCAGGTCGGCCACATACTGCATCAGCGCCGCGGCTTCGCTATAGCGTGAGCCATCAGTCAGCTCCAGCAGGGGCACATAGCCACGCGGCGCAATGCTGTAGAAATCACGGCCATCGGCGGTGGTGTGGGTGGCCAGATCCACCTTGACCAGTTCAAAGGGCAGGGCGGCTTCACGCAGGGCGATATGGACGGCCAGCGAACAGGTACCGGGGGCGTAATAGAGTTTCATCGGCGGGCTTTCCTTGAGTGATAGACGATGGACTACCGGCACTCTTTCTAGGCCAGCTGGTGGCCGTTCACAAGCGGCTAACTGTGGCGAACTGTTGCATCAGCTGGGGTTGCCATGACGCCGAAAGCGTAGCCGGCTGCTGTAGGGGAAGAACTCCTCCTGATGGCCATCGCGAATGCGCTGCTGCTGCTGCTGCCACCAGCGGGCGCTGTAGAGTTCGCGGTGGTGGCGGCGAAAGGCGGCGCGGGCGCGCGGTTCATAGAAGATAAAGGTCTCAAACTCCTCGGGAAAAACATCGCCGGGGGCGACGCTGTACCAGGGCTCGCTGGCCAGCTCCTGCTCCTCGGTGATGGCCGCCGGAATGACGCGGAAATGGGTGTCGAGCAGGTAGGCCACCTCGTCATAGTCATAAAACACCACCCGGCCGAAACGGGTGACGCCGAAGTTCTTGAGCAGCATGTCACCGGGAAAGATGTTGGCGGCGGCGATCTCGCGCAGGGCGTGGCCGTAGTCGTCGATCACCGCTTCGACTTGTGCATCGCTGGCCTGCTGCAGATAGAGGTTGAGCGGCGTCATCCGCCGTTCGATATAGAGGTGGTTGACGAGCAGCATCTCCCCTTCGTCGATCAGCTCCTCGCTGCAGCTGGCGTAAAGCTCTTCGAGCAGCGCCGCGCTCATGCGCGCCTTGGGAAAGGCCACCTGCGAATACTCCAGAGTGTCGGCCATGCGGCCGACGCGATCATGCACTTTCACCAGTTGATACTTCTGCCGCACCTCGGCCTTGGTCATGGTTTTGCTGGGGGCGAAGCGGTCGCGGATCACCTTGAACACATAGGGGTAGGAGGGCAGGGTGAACACCAGCATCACCATCCCCTTGACCCCGGGGGCGAGATCGAAGTGGTCGTCGGTGGTGGCCAGATGGCTGAGCAGATCGCGATAGAAGATGCTCTTGCCCTGCTTCTGCAGGCCGATGGCGTTGTATAGCTCGCTGCTGCGTTTGGCTGGCATCAGCTGCTGCAGAAAGCGCACCAGGGCAAAGGGGGCCTCGGTTTCAACAAAGAAGTAGGCGCGGGCAAAGCTGAAGGTGATCGACAGATCGCGCTCGGCGGTGAGCAGGGCGTCGACATAGAGCTCGCCGCGCGGGCTGCGCAGAATGGGGATGACAAAGGGCTGACTGTGGCCACGGGTTACCACCCGGCCGACGATATAGGCCCCCTTGTTGCGGTAAAACATCGACTTGAGCACGTCGATACGCACGCTGTCATCGCGCCGCACGCGGATCCCGGCCTGGCGGATAAAGCGGCGCATCAGCCGGCGCACGTCGCGGGCCAGATCCTCAAACGGCAGGGTCAGACCAAAACGGGTGAGGATGCGGGTCAGGGTCTGGGTCAGGCCGTCGAGCTGGGGATAGTAGCTGTCGGCCACCAGCCCCTCGCGCACCTCCAGGATCTGCTCGGCGAATGACTCGATAAAGATCAGCTGGTTGTTGTAGTAGCGGCGCTCAAACATGTGGCAGAACACCGAGTTGTAGAAGGTCTCGGCCAGTTCCGGCTGGGGGTGGGCGAGCAGCAGGTGACGGTAATGGTCGCGCACCCGCCGCCACAGCTGGTCATCGCAATGGTCGAGCTGCGGGCACTGCTGATGCAGGCTGGCGATGGTCTCCTGCACCCGGCTGTCGTAATAGGCGATGCGCTCGCGCGAGGCCTGCTGCACCGCCGCCCAGTCGCCCTGTTCAAAGCGCTGGCGGGCGCCGTTGGTGATGGCGCGAAACAGCGAATAGTGGCGGTTAAAGCCATCACGAATGGTGGTAGCCAGGGCTTCCGGCGAGCAGGGCGACGACATCAACAACTCCGACCAGTGAGGTGCTGATGAGTATGGTCAAGCCGTTGTTATGGCGCCACTTTGCCCCGGAGGCAGAAATCCATGGCGATCATTCGCCGGGTGGATGGGGGGAGCCGCTAGATCAGGATCACGGTATCGCTGTAGCGCGCCAACTGCTGATCATGGGTCAGCAGGCGTAGCGGCTCGGTCAAAGCCTGGGCGATCAGCATGCGGTCGAAAGGGTCGGCGTGGTGGTTGGCCAGCCCGGCAATAGCGACACAGTGTTCAGCTTCCACCGCCAGTAGCTGGTAACCCGATGCGCGAAACCAGCCAAGCGCCTGTGCGGCATCAATCGGCATATCGCCGCGCCCCAGGCTGTGCTTGATGGCGATCTCCCACAGCGATACCGCGCTGACCCACAGCGTGGTAGTGGGCGCCAGCAACAGGGCGCGTGCCTCGGCGGATAGCCGGGGGCTGTCGGTGATCGCCCACAGGGCGACATGGGTATCAAGCAGCAGATTCATGGCTGGTCACGCCCTTGAAACAGCGCTGCCACCTCAGCGTTGTGGTCATCAATGCTGTCGGGCACCACAAATTGCCCTTTGGCGATGCCCAGCCGCTGTTGGTTGGTACTGGCTTCCACCTTCACCAGCCGGGCGGCCGGGCGGCCGTTACGGGCGATGATGATCTCCTGCTCTTCACCCCGTTCAATCGCATCCACCAACCGCGACAGGGTGGTTTTGGCCTGCAGCATATTGACTGAACTCATTGCCTGCGCTCCGTTATCGGTAACGCGCTTAGTCTAGTCTGGCTAACCTTGGCCAACAAGCCGGCGGTTGCGGCTATGATTGTTTTTACCGCAGTGCGGTAGTTGCGGCTGCGCCTCCAGCCGGCCCGATAGAGCGCCGATATCTGGAGTTGTTTGTTGTTCCGCTCTGCCTTGCGGTCGCCACAAAGTCACGTTCCTGTGCCTTAGTGGCTCTCGCGACCGTCCAGGTCGCTCGTCCGCCACTCAGAGCGCAGGCCGTGCTTTCGGCAGCGTGTTTGGGCTGGCGCTCAAACGGGTGGGACAACGGCGTCTTCTTCCCCCCTTGATCACTACCCCTATGGCACCAAACAACGCACGGCCAGCCGGTGGATGGGGACTGTGCGCATC
>JAGOCY010000104.1 GCA_017998495.1 Corallincola sp. | reverse complement strand
CGAAACCCACTTGCACGAACTACAGCGCGCAACAGCCCATATTTCCGATAATCGTTGATGTCTCCGAAGTACTGATCTTTCATAAAGCTGATATCTCTGAGTCCTAACAGGTATCACCGATACGCTCGTTTCTGCGTACCAATGATTGGCGACCACAGTGTTTCATGCGGCTGATTTTGTACCTACATTCGTACGCAGGACAAGCGCGTAGTTCCATCCACCTCGATCACCACCCGCACTGCTAGCAAACGCTGCACGGCCAGCTGGGCGTAGGGGTTGAGTCGCCTGGATGGCGGCGAAAGCCACTAAGGCATAGGGAGGTGACTTTGTGGCGACCCCGCAGGACGGCAGAACAGTCACAAGATCCTGATGGTGGTGAACGTGGGGGCCGCCGGTGGGTGCAGGGAGGCCGTGCGGAAACGGCCTTCCTGCCCGTCGTGTGGGGTCGGAACCCCACTCCGGGCGCCGCAGGCGCATCTGCCGCCACGCAGTGGCATCGCCGCCGCGCAGTGGCATCGCCGCCGCGCGGCGGCAAAAACAGGTCAGGTCACCTTGACGTTGATCTGCGACCAGCAGCAGCCACACTTGGATCACCACCGCTGCCAAGGCAGATGAGCACTATGTTGCCCCAAGGCGCCGAAGTCAGAGCGATAGGCTCGCTGATCTACTGGCGTAACCACAAACTGATGCTCAACGCGGGGCAAGCGCAGCTGATTGCCGACGAGGTGCTACGTCTGGCTCAAGACCCGGCGATTAGCCTGATGCTGGTCGATAATCGCGGCACTCATGGCGCCTGGACGCAAGAGGCGGAGCTGGTGTGGGGGCAGCTGATGGTCAGCCTGCAACCCCAGCTAACCAGAGTGGCGACATTGGGCAGCCATTTCACCCAGGCCCAGCTCAACGTGCTGGCCAAAGAGACCGGCAGCTTCGAGCAGATCCGCGCCTTTGCCGAACCACAGCAGGCACTCGCCTTCCTCGGCCTGCCACTGACATTGCTCGATTGCCGAAGCAGCATCCTTCAGAGATCTGGACGTTGAGACATTAGCGCCCGACTTTGCCCTACCCCTCGATCAGCACCGGCACCGCGGCAGCCAACGTACAGCCAAGCGGGCGCGCGACATCCCCAACCCGATTGAGCAGGGCCGAAATCACGCAGCAGCAGGCCAAGGCTTCGGGGCTGGTGGTGGGTCGAGGCAACAGGAAGTTGCCAAGAGCGAGCCCGGCACAGGGAAGTGCCGTCGAGCGGCCCACCAGCAGCACCGGAACAGGCCACAGATATCAATAGCGCTGCTCTACCGGGCCGCCGGTGGGTGCAGGGAGGCCGTGCGGAAACGGCCTTCCTGCCCGTCGCGCGGGCGCGGAAGCCCGCATCCGGGCGGCGTAGCCGCAATCTGCCGCCACGCAGTGGCATCGGCTGCGGCACAGCCGCATCGCCAACGCAGTTGCCCTAAACAGCCCGCCACGCAGTGGCCCTAACGCACCATCAACGGTGGTAATGGAGTGCCAGCTGGATCAGGTTGAACAGCAACAGCAGCAGTGCCACCAGCTGCCACAGCCGCAGCGGGTTGCGCTGCAGCAGCGGCCGGTGCTGATGACCGGCAAGTAGCTCGGGGTTGGGGCGATCAAGGTTGGCTAGCAGTTCGCTAAAGGCGGCGGTGCGCTGGCGCGGGTTAGGCTCGCATCCCTGCTGCAGGGCCAGATCCAGCCACAACGGCAAGTCGGGGCGGTGGTGGCGCAGCGGCTGGTAGTGAAAGTCGCTGAAGCTGCGCGGGCGGCTGTAGCGGAAATCGGTGTCGGTGAACGGCCGCTTGCCGGCCAGCAGTTCATAGAGAATGACACTGAGCGAGAACAGATCGCTCTGGCTGGTCGCTGGCTGGCCCAACAGGTATTCAGGGGCAATGTAATGCAGCGAGCCCACCGGCACCCCATCGTCGCCAGCCAGTGACGCCTGCTCGCGCTGGGCGCCGCTGTGCACGGTGCCGAAGTCGATCAGGCGCAGCTGACCATGGTGATCGATCAGCACGTTCTCCGGCTTGAGATCGCGATGGATCATCTGCGCCCGCTGCAGGGCACGTAGCGCCGCCACCAGTTGGCGGGCGATGGGGCGGATGCTATCCAGACTCGGCGCGGGGTGGTCGAGGGCCCACTGGCGCAGATCGCAGCCCTCGATGTAATCGCACAGATGGTAGAGGAAGGCGCTATCCGGGCGCGGATGGATCTTCATCAGGTTGGGGTGGTCGAGCAGCTGGCCGACCCAACCCTCATGGATGAAACCTTCAAGATAGGCCAGATCCTCGCTGAAGCTGGCGCTGGGGGCCTTGAGCGCATAGCGGCGGCCATCGCGTTCCGCCTCGACCAGGTAGAGATGGCTGCGGGTGCCGCTGAACAGCAGCCGCACCACCCGGTAGCCATCCAGCCGGTTGCCGACCGCCAGCACCGGCGGCACCACCCGCGCCAGCAGCTGACGCCGGGCTTCGTCGGCATCGGCCGCTGGCAGCTGAGTGACATCCACCACCAGCGCCGACAGATTATCGTCACTGCCAGCGGCCAGCGCCTCGGCCACCAGGGTTTCGGCCAGTGGCTGGGCTGGCTGGCCACTGGCGGCCAGCGCCTGCAGCCGCTGCTGGTCAAGCACTGCGCTGATGCCGTCGGTCACCAGCAGGAAACGGTCACCCTGTTCCAATGCCTCCTGGCGGTGATCCACCTCCAGATGACTGTCGATGCCCATGGCCCGGGTCAGCAACGCCCGGCCGCTGCCATCGCGCAGCAGGTGGTCACGGGTCAGCAGCTCCAGCATGCCGCCGCGCAGGCGATAGATGCGACTGTCGCCGACATGAAACAGATGGGCCGTGGTCGATTTGAGCACCAGCAGTGACAGGGTGGTAGCCATGCTGTCGCGCTGGCTGCGGGCCTGGCCACCGCTGCCAAACAGCCAGCTGTTGAGGGCATTGAGCACCCGCGACATCGATTTTTCCACCGTCCAGCTGGGGGCGGTGCTGTAGTAGTCGCCGATCACCGCAGTAGCGCAGGCGCGGCTGGCCTCGGCGGCGCGAGCGCAATGGCTGACACCATCGGCCACCAGCGCCACCACCCCTTTACTGCGCAGGAGGTCGCCATCAGGGCGGTGGATCGCCACCGCGTCCTGATTCTCGGCCTTACGCCCGGCACTGCTCAGGGCGCCGCCATCGATCTGCAGGCTGGTGGTGCGTGCAGTGCTGTTGCTCATCTGCGCTCCGCCTGTGACCACTGGCACCAGCTTAGCCAACCTTGATCAGCTCGACTGTGCCGTCGTCGCGGATCTCGGCCATCTGGCCACGGGGCTCCTGCATCAGCAGCAGCGTCATAAAACCAAGCACGGCGGTGGCAGCGATCACCATAAAGAAAGTCGCAGCGTCGACCAGCGAGAAGATGGTCAGATAAACCACTGCGCCGACGTTGCCGTAGGCGCCGGTCATACCGGCGATCTGGCCGGTCAGACGGCGCTTGATCAGCGGCACCACCGCGAACACCGCCCCCTCCCCCGCCTGGACAAAGAAAGAGCAGGCCATGGCCGCGGCCACCGCCAGCCACAGCGGCCAGCTGCTGTTAACCAGCCCCATCAGCGCATAGCCGGCCGCCAGCCCGGCAGTGAGGATCAGCAGGGTTTTCTTGCGCCCGAATTTGTCCGACAGCCAGCCGCCGCCGGGGCGCGACATCAGGTTCATAAAGGCGTAAGCCGAGGCCACCAGACCAGCCTTGACCGGATCCAGACTGAAGGTGTCGGCAAAGAACAGCGGCAGCATCGACACCACCGCCAGCTCCGAACCAAAGGTGGCGAAATAGAGCACATTGAGCACCGCGACCTGCTTGAAGGAGTAACGGTGGATCTCCGGCACCGGGGCACTGAACAGGCCACGGTTAACGCGCAGCACGCTGTAGGCGTCATACAGATAGAGGGCGCCCAGGCCGAGGTAGATGGCGGTCACCACCGTCTGGCTGAGCATGCTCACCCCGGCGGGTGACAGCTTCCACGCCAGCAACCCAAGGGCCAGATACATCGGGGTTTTCATTACCAACAGCAATGCCAGATCGCCCTTGCTGGTCACCTCCATCGCCCCCACCTGCTTGGGGCGGAAATAGGTGGAACCCTTGGGGGTGTTGCGCACGCTCAGGTAAAAAATAACGCTGTAGATCAAGCAAATGAGGCCACTCAGGCCAATCGCCCAGCGCCAACCATCGTCGCCGCCAAACCACAGGGCAATGGCGGGCAGGGCCATGGCCGCTGCGGCCGAGCCGAAGTTACCCCAGCCGCCGTAAATGCCCTCGGCAGTGCCCAGCTCGTTGGCCGGGAACCACTCGGAAACGAGGCGGATGCCGATGACAAAGCCGGCGCCAATCAACCCCAGGGCAAAGCGGGCAATCGCCGCCTGGACAAAGCTGTCAGCCAGGGCGAAGGCAAAGCAGGGGATGGCGCACAAGGCCAGCAGCAAGCTGTAGAGGATACGCGGCCCGAACTTGTCGGTCAGCGCCCCCACCACCACCCGCGCCGGAATGGTCAGGGCAACGTTAAGGATCAGCAGGGTTTTCATCTGCTCCGGGGTCAGGCCGAGGCTGGCGGCAATGGCCTGCATCAAAGGGGCATGGTTAAACCAGACCACAAAGGTGATGAAAAAGGCGATCCAGGAGAGATGGAGCACCTTGAAGCGGTCGCGGAACGACCAGAGGGTGAAGCGGCTATCAGACATGGGCAGTTCTCGCTCAGGGCCACGCCGGGCGTGGTGGTTTCAACCAGGTCTGCAGGGCAACAGACCAAAAAAAACGGCGTTCAACACTGACCCACATGGGTTGGTTGAGCGCCGCTGCTCGGGGGCCGGGGCCCCGTCTGACAATAAGAACGTTGGTTACGCCACAAGCCTCTTACAAAGGTCGTGCCAGCCCGCCAAGAGGGCGGTGCAGCCGAGAACCACAGGCGCTTGCCCCTCAATGGCGCCCCGTTGCGGAGGCTTAGGCACCAAAACAAAGCGAAGCGTCGCACCATCAAGGTGCAATGCGGCTGTGGCGCCGGAGCCGGATCGGGCTATCCGCATCGGCGTCTAACCGCCGCTGAGCAGCAGCTCCAGCGCCTCCTGGTCGCGGGCAAAGCGGCGGATGCCGTCACTTAGCTTGTCACAGGTCATGGGGCAGTCATTGAGCTGCCAGCGGAACGCCGCTTCCTCAATGGCGTCCAGCGGCGGCACTACGGCCGTTGCCGGCTGCAGGGCCGCGCTGATCGGCAGGCTGCTGCTGGCCAGTTCCGCCAGCAGCGCCGGGCTGATGGTCAGGCGATCACAGCCCGCCAGCGCCAGCACCTGCTCGGGGGTGCGGAAGCTGGCGCCCATGACGATGGTGCGATAACCATGGCGCTTGAAATGGTTGTGGATGCGGCGCACCGACAGCACCCCGGGGTCCTGCTCGGGCGGGAAGCAGGTGACCCCCTGCTGAGCCTTGTAGTAATCGGTGATGCGGCCGACAAAAGGAGAGATCAGGGTCACCCCGGCATCGGCGCAGGCCTGGGCCTGGGCGAAGTGAAAAAGCAGGGTCAGGTTGCAGTGGATGCCGCGCTGCTCAAGGATCCGCGCTGCGGCGATCCCCTCCCAGGTGGCGGCGATCTTGATCAGCACCCGGGTGGGATCGACGCCGACGGCCAGATAGCGGTCGATCAACCCCTGAGCGCGGGCCACAGTGGCATCGCGATCAAAACTCAAGCGGGCATCAACCTCGGTGGAGACATAGCCAGGCACCAGCCGGCTGATCTCGCTGCCCACCGCCACCGCCAGCTGATCACTGGCCGCCGCCAACTGCTGCGCGCTGCTGCCAGCCACGGCTCGCCCCGCCTCGCGGGCGGCAGCCAGCAAGGGGGCGGCATCGGCACTTTTGGCCACGGCCAGCAGCAGCGATGGATTGGTGGTGGCAT
>JAGOCY010000103.1 GCA_017998495.1 Corallincola sp. | reverse complement strand
TAGATGGTGGTGATCTCGGGGGCGCCCGGGTGTGCAGAGGGGCGTGGCGCTACGCCCCTCTGTCCCAGCGCGAGGCGGGCAGCCTCGCATTCTGCCGCCACGCAGTGGCATTCATATCGCGCAGCGGGCATCTAAGGCCCTGCGCCGGCCAGTCGGCGCTCTTATCAAATCGCCACGCGATTTGTCTTAACGCCTGCCGCG
Organism: Corallincola sp.; assembly: GCA_017998495.1. Classification (GTDB taxonomy): domain Bacteria; phylum Pseudomonadota; class Gammaproteobacteria; order Enterobacterales; family Neiellaceae; genus RGIG665. The sequence goes on along the minus strand of JAGOCY010000103.1, from coordinate 5,759 downwards.
CAGCGGCATTCTCAGATACGAGATACGAATAGCGAGTGACAGCGCCGCCACGCAGTGGCATGCCAGCCGCACAGCGGCATTCGCAAGCCGCCGCCGCTGTGTAGCCGCATCAAGGCTTGTGGCCGTGAGGGTGGCCAGTCAGGGCGTCGAGCAGGCCGACGTCGGCCTCCAGCTGGCGCAGCAGCTCACCCGCTTTGACACCACGCTGGCGGGCACCGGCCAGCAGCGCCTCCACATCGGGGTGGCCGGTCTGCTCTTCAACCAGAGCCAGATACTGGTCGTACTCCGCTTCAGTGCGGTAGCGTTCCTTAAGCAGCCGTTTGAGCGCCTGCTTGGCGCTGATGACATCCTTGTGATCCTCGGACCACCATGAGAACAGGGACATGGTTGGCTGGCTCCGCAGCCGGTGGGTGTTAAGGCGAGTATTGGCGCGATCCTGGCTGCTCGCCATGAACCTTTGATGACGGTTGCACCGCCTGCGCGCGTTCGGCCCGACGCAGCGCCGCGATCCGGCGCTGGTGCAGCTGTTGCCCCACCGCCGGGCCGCTGTAACCCGCAGCGACAATCGTCTGTACTGACACCTGGCGGCCGATCTCCAGCGCGCGTAGCAACCGCTGGGCCTGGGGATAGCTTGCGGTTTCATAGCCGCTGCGGCCGCGGTAATCGGCGGTACAGGCGAGCACAAAGGGCAGCAGCCGTTCGGGCCGGCGCCAGCCATCGAGATCATCGAGAAAGCGGATCACGGCGCTGCTGCCCATCTCGCTCAGGCGGTGGCAGCGGCCATGATGACGAGCCACCAGCTCTGCCAGATCGCGCACCGGGTTGGGGATACGCCAGCGCGCCGCCAGCTCTACCACCAGCCGGGCGCTGCGCTCGTCATGGCCTTTGTGGCTGGGCCACTCAGCCGGCGGCGTGGTGCCTTTGCCCAGATCATGGCAGAGGGCGGCAAAGCGTATGGCCGGGTCGCTGGAGAGCTGACAGGCGGCGCGCAGCACCATCAGGGTGTGGACGCCAGTGTCGATCTCCGGGTGCCACAGCGGCGGATTGGGCACCCCCCACAGCCGCGCCAGCTCTGGCAGGATGGCATCCAGGGCGCCGACCTGATGCAGCAGTTCGAAGTAGACCCAGGGGGCGGGGCCAGCCAGCGCTTTGGCGCTCTCCTGCCACAGCCGTTCGGCCGACAGTGTCTGCAGCTCGCCGCTGGCGCTGATGGTGCGCATCAGGCTCAGGGTGTCGCTGGCCACGCTAAATCCCAAGGGGGCAAAACGGGCGGCAAACCGGGCCACCCGCAGTACCCGCAGCGGATCTTCGACAAAGGCGGGTGACACATGGCGCAGCTGGCGGCGGGCCAGATCGTCAAGGCCGCCATAAGGATCGATCAGCTGGCCGTCGGCGCTCTGGGCGATGGCATTGATGGTCAGATCGCGGCGAGCCAGATCGGTCTCCAGGCTGACCTCGGGGCCGAAGTCGCAGATAAAGCCGCCGTGGCCGCTGCCGCTCTTGCGCTCAGTGCGGGCGAGGGCATATTCCTCGCCGCTATCGGGGTGGAGAAACACCGGAAAACTGTGGCCCACCTGTTTGTAGCCAAGACCCAGCAACACCTCGGGGGAGGCGCCGGTGATCACATAATCGCGCTCGCTGACCGCCAGTCCGAGCAGGGCGTCGCGTACCGCGCCACCAACCAGATAAACCTGCACTTCACCTCCTGCTTCACGTCGCGATTATAGAGGGCCGCCAGTGCTTTGACATCACGGGGGGGACGCTATACCTTGGCCTCTCCAAGGAGCCCGTGATCCCTATGTACTATCACTACTTCGGCCTCTCCGAGAATCCGTTTTCCATCGCGCCGAACCCGCAGTTTCTCTACATGAGTGATCGCCACCGCGAGGCGCTGGCTCATCTCACTTTCGGCCTGCGCGAAAGCGGCGGTTTTGTGCTGCTGACCGGCGAAGTGGGCACCGGCAAGACCACCGTCAGCCGCTGCCTGCTGGAACAGCTGCCGGGCAACACCGATGTCGCCTTCATCTTTAACCCGACCCTGACCGAGCAGGAGCTGCTGGCCACCATCTGCGACGACTTCGGCATTGCCTATCCGCCAACGCCGACCCTCAAGCAGCTGACCGATCTGCTCCACCAGCACCTGTTGGGCAATACGGCCCGAGGTCGTGAGACGGTGCTGATCATCGATGAGGCTCAGCACCTGCAACCGCAGGTGCTGGAGCAGCTGCGGCTACTCACCAACCTCGAAACCAACACCCGCAAGCTGCTGCAGGTGATCCTGATCGGTCAGCCGGAACTGCAGCAGCTGCTGGGGCGGCGCGAACTGCGTCAGCTGGCCCAGCGCATCACCGCCCGTTATCACCTGTTGCCGCTCACCCTCGACGAGGTGGCGCGTTATGTCAGCCACCGGCTGGCGGTGGCGGGCTGCAGCCGACCGCTGTTTACCAAGGCCGCCATCAAGCGCCTGCATCAGGTTAGTGGCGGGGTGCCGCGCCTGCTCAACCTGCTGTGCGACCGCTCGCTGCTTGGGGCCTACGCCCAGAGCGCGCCCATGGTCGACCGCAAGCATATCGACCACGCCGCCGCCGAGGCCTTGCTGCCCAGCGATCAACCGCTCGAGCAGCGTCGCCGCTGGCCGCTGGCGGGGGTGCTGGCGGTAGCGGCCTCCAGTCTGGTGCTGGTGGCTGCCCTCAGCTATGCCGCCTGGCTGGTGCACGATGTGGTTACGGCGGCGCCGACCGCCGCAACCGCCACACCCAGTGCCAAGCCAAGCGCAAGCCTTGGCGCCGCCGCTAACGCCGTACCTGGCGAGGTTGAGCCGCAACTGCTGAACCGCCTGATCGGCCAGAGCCGTGAACTGCAGCCGTCACTGGCGGTGCTGTTTGAACGCTGGGGGCTGGTGGCACCGCAGCAGGGCGGCTGTCAGGCGGCCAAGAGCATGGGCCATGAGTGTTACTGGCGCGAAGACAATATCGATGCGCTGCTGGCGTTGGGGCTGCCGGCCACCGTGCGTCTGCTGGATGCCCAGGGCCAGCTGTTTTACGCCACCATCATCGCCCGCCAGCAGCAGCGGCTGCGGCTGGTGATGGCCGGCCATGAGCTGGATGTCGATGCCCAGTGGCTGCGCGATCGTTGGCAGGGCGCTTTTGTGCTGCTGTGGTCACCACCGCCCGGCTATGTGTCGCCATTGTCATGGACCGCCAGCGGTGAAGCGGTGCAGTGGCTGGAAAACAGCATCAGCCTCAATCTCGGCGAACAGCCGCGGCGAGTACGCCAGTTTGATCGTGAACTGGAGGCCAAAGTGCGACGCTTTCAGCAGGCCCAGGGGCTGAAGGTTGATGGTGTGGCCGGGGTGCAGACCCTGATCCATCTCAGCCGGGTGCTGGCGCTCGACGCCCCCTGGCTGGAACAGGTGGCCTTTTGAGGAGCGGGCACCATGTCCTACATTCTTGATGCGCTGAAAAAAGTTCAGCCTGAGCGCCAACCTGAGGTGTTGGTGCAGACTCCGCCCGTGGTGGTGCAGTACGCCGAGCCGGACTGGCAACCGCGCTTGCTGCGGCTGGCGCTGTGGCTGGTGGTGGTGGCGGCCCTGCTGTTGCTGGCGGCCATCGGCTGGCGCTGGTACAGCCAGCAGCCATCGACTGCTGAGCATCAGCCGCTGCCAGCGCCAGAGGTCAGTCAGCCGTCCAGCGTGGCACCGGTGCCCACCCCGGCAGTGCCGGCAGTGGCCGTAGTGGGGCGAGTGCCTACCATCAATCAGGCGACACTGAGCTGGCCACCTGTCGACTTCGAACGTGGCAGCGATGCGCTGCCGCCCGGTGCCATGGAACCGGCACTGCTGCCGGATGTGGTCGACTATCAGGTGGCAGGTGCCAGTCTGGATGAAGACGCACTGCCTGATTTCAGCGCTCCTGCCAGCCAGCCCAGCGCCAATGTGAGCCGTCAGCCGGTAGAGCGGCTGACCCCTGAGCCCCAGCCGTTGACGGGTGAGTTGTTGCGTCAGCAGTTTGAAGCCGCAGTAGCCGCCACGGCAGCGCCAGCCGAACGCCGGGCGCTGGCTGCGCCACTGCTCGGCACGCTGCCCCCCCAGTTTCAAAAGCTGGTACCGCCGTTGTCGTTCTCCCAGCATCTGTACAGCTCCGACGGCGCCAAACGCTGGGTGCGGGTGAATGGCCGCGATGCCCGCGAGGGCGATCGCATCGCACCTGAGATCACCCTGGAGCGCATCGAGCCACAGCAGGTGGTGATGTCGAGCCGCGGCCAGCTATTCGCACTGCCCGCCTTGTCGGACTGGCGCTAGCGGCAGTTGGCTGGCGGCATCGCCGCCTGCGACTTGCCGTTCGCTAGGCGACTCTCGTAACTAAGCATGGGCCTGCGGGCGCCCGGATGCGGGCTTCTGTGCGCGCGCGACGGTTATTCCGACAAATCGCGAGGCGATTTGTGTAAGAGCGCCGACCGGCCGGCGCAGGCCGGGCAAGGGCCGGACCCGCCCGGCCCTTACCAATCCCGGCGGCCCGGTAGAGCAGCGCTATTGATATCTGTGGCCTGTTCCGGTGCTGCTGGCAGGCCGCTCGACAGTACATCCCTGTACTGCGCTCGCTCTCGGCAACATCCTGTCGCCTCGACCTGCCAGCAGCACCAAGGCCGGAGCTCGCTGATGCGCGATCTGAGCGCTGCTCAAACGGGGGAAGTGGGAAGCCGTACGGCACGGCTGGCCGTGCGGTAATTGCCGTTGTGCTGGTGGTGATCGAGGGATAAGCGAGCAGGCTTCGGCGAGATGGAAAAAGGGCGCTTAGCCTGTGGCAAGCGCCCCTGGAAGCAGTGGTGGCTGTTACTTCAGGGCGGCGAGATCGGCGCCAAAGTTGATATGAAAGACGGCACCATCGATCACCAGTGCCGGCACGGATTTAACGCCGACGGCTTCGGCGTCTTTCAGCCGCACTCGGTCTTCGCCGAGATGGACTATCTCAACCGCGAATCGGGCCGGATCAAGGGCATGGGCCAGGTTCTGTTCCGCATCGACGCAGACCGGGCAACCTGCGTGGTAAAAAACGGTTTTGCTCTTCATACTGCTCTCCTTGTGGGGTGGACGCTGTGCTCAATGCACAGTTGCATGCTAGGAACAGCCCTACCCCCTGCCCAGCGGGCACTTTTCGGTCCCCGGCTAACCTTTTGGTGTAATTTCCTGAAAATGAAAGCAATAAAAAAATCATCGACGGCCAGTCGCTACCATCAGCTGGAAGACGTGGTTGGCTGTAAATGGTCAGTGTCGGTGCTGCAGGCGGTGGGCGCCGGTATCTGCCGGCCCGGCGCGCTGGAGCGCCACATTCAGGGCATCTCGACCAAAGTGCTGGCCGAGCGGCTGCGCAAGCTGACCGACTACGGGTTGCTCGATAAACAGGTGTTTGCCGAACTCCCGCCCAGAACCGAATATGTGCTGACCACAACCGGCCACAAGCTGGTCACCATCATCAGCCAGATCAAACAGCTGGACGACGATATCAAAAACGCCTGAGGCGGCTGCCGCCTCAAATAGCCATTGTGCCACCGCTGAGTCCCACCCCTTGATCACCTCCCGCACTCACGCCAGCTAACCGATGGCCCGGCAGAACATCACCCTGATAGTGATGGTGGTGATCTGCGGGGCCGACAATCGGCATAGGGGCCAGCCAGCGGTTGCTGGCCGGGCCCCTGCCACACCACCCGGCATGCGGGACCGCACCGGGCGGTTCGAGATGTTGAGGTCAGGCGAGTCGGGG
>JAGOCY010000102.1 GCA_017998495.1 Corallincola sp. | reverse complement strand
ACGAAGAGGCCTTTCTCGTCACTCTTGCCGCCCAGCTGGCCAATGTGCTGGCCCATGCCCAGGTGCGAGGCATGCTGGTGCCCGGTAGCGGCCCGGCAACCACAGCGGTGCGCAGTCTGCGCGGTGTGCCCGGCGCTCCTGGAGTGGTGGTGGGGCGGGCGTTGGTGTCGGCCCCCTCCATTGAGCTGGATGCGGTGCAGTCTGTGCGCAGTGACGATGCCGCCTGCGAACAGCAGCGCTTTAGCATCGCCCTGAGCGCCACCCGTGGCGACCTTGACGGCTTGCATGAGCGCATGGGTGGAGAGCTGGCCACCGAGTTTCGCGCCATTCTCGACATGTATGGCCAGTTGGCCAACGATCCGGCAATTGCCCGGGCCGTGGGTGATGAGATTGCCGCAGGCTGGAGCGCCGAGACCGGCGTCAAACGGGTGTTTGGCCGCTATATCGGTCAGTTTGAGGCGATGCAGGACCCCTACCTGCGCGAGCGCGCCGCCGATGTGCGTGATCTGGGCCAGCGCATTCTGGCCCATCTGGTTGACCCGGATAACACCGTCAGTGACCCCGGTGGCCCCATTATTCTGGTGGCCCGCGAGGTAACCGCCGCCATGCTGGCCGAATACCCGCGTGAGCGGCTGGCCGGCTTGGTGTCGCTGCGCGGCTCTAACAACTCGCACGCAGCCATCTTGGCCCGTGCCCTCGGCATTCCGGCGGTACTGGGCATTCAGGAGTTTCCGCTCTCTGGTCTGTCAGGCACTGAGCTGATCATCGACGGTTATGCCGGTGAGATCTTTGTCGACCCGCCCGAGGCGATCCGCTTTGAATATCAACGGCTGGTGGTCGAAGAGACCGAGCTGCGCAACCATTTTCTGGTTGAGGCGGATCTAGCTGCCGTTACCCCCGATGGCCATGCGGTGGCCATCCACCTCAACGCCGGCCTGTCGGCGGACACCGAAGTGGGGCAGGCCCAGGGGGCCGAAGGGGTGGGGCTGTACCGCACCGAAATCCCGTTCATGATGCAGGACCGCTTTCCCAGCGAGCAGACCCAGGCCGATATCTATCAGCAGGTGATGGCCAGTTTTGCCGGTCGGCCGGTGACCATGCGCACCCTGGATGTGGGCGGCGACAAGGCCTTGCCCTATTTCCCGGTGCGCGAAGATAACCCCTTCCTGGGCTGGCGCGGCCTGCGCCTGACCCTCGATCACCCCGAGATCTTCCTGGTCCAAGTGCGGGCGATGCTGCGCGCCAGTATTGGCCATGACAATCTGCGCATCATGTTCCCAATGGTCACTAGCATTGCCGAAGTGGACGAGGCGTTGCGCCTCTCCCGTCAGGCGATCAATGAGGTGCGTGAAGAGCTGCGCCACAGCGAGCGCAGCCTGACCAAACCCAAGCTGGGGGTGATGGTGGAAGTGCCGGCGCTGATCTACCAGATCCCGCAGCTGGCCGGGCGCATCGACTTTCTGTCGGTGGGCAGCAACGACCTGACCCAGTATTTGCTGGCGGTGGATCGCAACAATGCACGGGTGGCTAATCTCTACGATGCCTTTCACCCGGCGGTGCTGGCGGCATTGCAGCAGATCAGCAGCGATGCCCAGCGTTTCAGCCTGCCGGTGAGTATCTGTGGCGAACTGGCCGGTGAGCCGGGTGGGGCGCTGCTATTGATGGCCATGGGCTATCGCCAGTTGTCGATGAACAGCCACAACATCGCTCGCATCAAATGGGTGATCCGCCGTACCCCACTGACCAAGGCGCAGGAGATGCTGCGTGAAGTGATGACCCTCGAGTCGCCGCAGCAGGTGCGGGCGGTGGTCAATGCCCACCTTGAAGCCCTTGGCCTTGGCGGTCTGCTGCGCGCCGGACGCTGATCCCCTCGCTACCCTGGCCCGTGCCAATGTCCGCTTTGCCCTTGTCAGGTCTCACTTCTGGTCACTTCTCAGGCCTCTCTCGCCTCTCGCCTCTCGCCTCTCGCACGTCCCTGGCTGATAATGGCCGCCGCTTTTGTGCCGCCGTTGAGGACTTTTCATGGCATTTATGCAACCAGATATCGACCCGGTGATCTTCGAGATTGGCCCGCTGGCGCTGCGCTGGTATGGCCTGATGTATCTGGTCGGCTTTTTCGGCGCGTCCTGGCTGGCCGGGCGTAGTGCCAGCCGCTTCGGCTTCACCCGCGAGCAGGTAAGCGACATGATCTTCTACGGCTTCCTCGGGGTGATCCTCGGTGGTCGTATCGGCTATGTGCTCTTTTATCAGTTCGGTACTTTTATCAGTGATCCGCTTTACCTGCTGCGCGCCTGGGAAGGGGGGATGTCGTTCCACGGCGGCCTGCTCGGGGTGATCGTGGTGATGCTGATCTTCGCCCGCCGTTATCAGCGCAGCTTCTGGCATATCGCCGATTTCGCGGCGCCGCTCATTCCCATTGGCTTGGGCGCTGGCCGTCTGGGTAACTTTATCAACGGCGAGCTGTGGGGGCGGGTCACCGATCTGCCGTGGGGGGTGATCTTTAATAGCGCCAAGGCCGGCCCGCTGCCGCGCCATCCGTCGCAGCTGTATGAGTTTTTCCTCGAAGGGGTGGTGCTGTTTTTTGCCCTGCAGTGGTTCAGCCGCCGTAGCCGTGGCGCCGGTCAGGTGGCCGGGCTGTTCCTGCTGCTTTACGGCCTGTTCCGCATTGCCGTCGAGTTTGTACGTGAGCGTGATGCTCACCTGCATGAGGGCTACCTGTGGGGGCTGCTGTCGATGGGCCAGCTGCTCAGCCTGCCGATGATCGCCCTCGGCCTCTATCTGCTGTTGCGCCCAGCACCAGCGGCGGCCACCAAGGAGTAACAGATGCGCCAATATCTTGCGCTGATGCACCACGTGCTGACCCAAGGCACGGTCAAGACCGATCGCACCGGCACCGGCACCCGCTCGGTGTTTGGTTACCAGATGCGCTTCAATCTGGCCGAAGGCTTTCCGCTGGTCACCACTAAGAAGATGCATCTGCGTTCCATCATCCATGAGCTGTTGTGGTTTCTGCGCGGCGACACCAATATCGCCTATCTCAAGGAGCACGGGGTCAGCATCTGGGATGAATGGGCCGATGCTAACGGCAATCTGGGCCCGGTCTACGGCGCCCAGTGGCGCAGCTGGCCGACCCCGGATGGTGGTCACGTCGACCAGATCAGCCAGCTGATCGAGCAGATCCGCAAGACCCCCGATTCACGCCGGCTGATTGTGTCGGCCTGGAACGTGGGCGAGCTCGACAAAATGGCGCTGATGCCCTGCCATGCCCTGTTCCAGTTCTATGTGGCTGATGGCAAGCTCAGTTGCCAGCTCTACCAGCGCAGCTGCGATATCTTCCTCGGCCTGCCGTTCAACATCGCCAGCTATGCACTGCTGACCCACATGGTGGCCCAGCAGTGCGATCTCGAGGTGGGCGATTTTGTCTGGACCGGTGGTGACACCCACCTCTATCTCAATCACTTAGAGCAGGCCGAGCTGCAGCTGTCGCGCAATCCGCTGCCGCTACCGCGACTGCAGATCCTGCGTAAACCAGAGAGCATCTTCGATTACCGCTTCGAGGACTTCGTGATCGAAGGTTATGAGTGTCACCCGCACATCAAGGCGCCGGTGGCGATCTAGGCGATGCCTGACGGCATGACCGGGGCTGCGGCCCCGGTTGCTGTTTCTGCGGCCGCAGAAAACAAAAAACCCAAGCCTTGGCTTGGGTTTGGTGCAGAAGGAGAGACTCGAACTCTCACGCCCTTTCGGGCACTAATACCTGAAACTAGCGCGTCTACCAATTCCGCCACTTCTGCTCGGTAGTTCGCCCATCCGGCCTTGGCCATCAGTGCGGCGCGCATGTTAACGGCCACAATCCATGGCGTCAACAGCTGATTTTCAACCTCATCTCGCATCTCGGTCTTTCTCTGCCTTGCCCCTTGCGTTTGCCCTGCTGCCTTTGGCAGGCTGCGCCCCTTGCGCCAGCCATGCCGGAGCCAGCCATGCCCTTTTCTCGTCACCACGACGTTAGCCTGCGTCAGGCCTTTGAGGCCGATCTGCCGGCGATCCACCAGTTGTTGCAGCAGGTGGGGCTGGCTCAGCCGCCACAGTCGGCAGATTTGCGCTTTTGGCTGGCTGAGCGCGATGGCCTGGTGTTGGGCTGTGTCGCCGCCCTTGATCTCGGCAGTAACTGGCTGCTGCGCTCGCTGGCAGTCGTGGCCGAGGCCAACGGTCAGGGGATAGGTCATGCGCTACTGCGTCAGCTGTGGCTGGCGGCCAGTGATGCCCATGTAGCCAAGCTCTATCTGGTAACCACCGATCAGCAGCCGTTTTTTGCCCGCCTGGGCTTTGTCGAGGCGGACCGGGCCAGGCTGCCCGAAGCGGTGGCCAACTGCTCGCAGCTGACTGGCGAATGCCCGGCCTCGTCGACGGTGATGGCCCTCAAACTGGCCCCCGGCGTCTGGCTGCGGCGGGCGACAGCCGCCGACATGGGGGCGGTGGTGGCTATCTACAACAAAGCGGTGGCTGAGACCACCGCCTGCTATGACTACGATCCGCGGCCGCTGGAGGTGCAGCAGCAGCTGTTTGCCGACAAACAGCAGGCAGGCCACCCGCTGCTGGTGGCGGAGAGCCCCGAGCGCACCATCCTCGGCTTTGCCACCCTCGGCCTGTTCCGGGGGCGCCCCGGCTGGCGTTTCACCTGCGAGCATTCGGTCTATGTGCGCCCCACCGAGCAGGGGCGGGGCATCGGCAGCCGGCTGTTGGCGGCGATCATCGCCCATGCCTCGGCGGCTGGATTTCACGGCATGGTCGGGGTGGTGGATAACGCCAACCAGGGCTCGCTGGCCCTCCATCGTCGCCATGGCTTTGAGGTGATCGGGGTGATGGCCGAAGGGGGCTACAAATTTGAACGTTGGCTCGATGTTGCCTTCGTTCATCGCTTGCTTTGTAAGCAGGTGCCGACGGCTGGTTGTGATCCGGCGCACAAATAACGCTTGCAAAATGGCCGTTCGCCTGTAGGATGGCGCCCGCCGTTGACCCAGCAGGGCCGGCATAAGGTTGAGGGGAGAGAGCGCCCGCCACGCGGTCAAGCACGTCTGACCGGCAGTTGGGGTTGCGTGGTTGTATTGCTGTCACCCTCTTTGATGTACCGCACCGGCCTTTTTACCCGGTGCCAATGGGATGACAGCGATGACGACCGAACTCGTCAGCGCAGCCAACGGCTTTGCCGATCTCGGGCTGCCTGAACACCTGATCAATACTCTCGATACTCTTGGTTTTACTGCGCCGACGCCGATTCAGGCCCAGGCTATTCCTCATGTTCTTGCTGGCAGCGATATCCTCGGCGAAGCCCAGACCGGTACCGGTAAAACCGCTGCCTTTGGTCTGCCGGCGCTGGCCCGCCTCGATTTCAATATCCGCGCACCGCAGCTGATGGTGCTGGCTCCGACCCGTGAACTGGCCATCCAGGTGGCCAAGGCACTGGAAGAGTTCGGCCAGCAGATGCCGGCACTGCGCGTGGCCACCCTCTATGGTGGCGCCGCCTACGGCCCGCAGCTCAAGCAGCTGGAGCGCGCCCAGGTGGTGGTCGGTACCCCCGGCCGTCTGATGGACCACATGCGTCGCGGCACCCTCAACCTCGGCTCGCTGAGCTGCGTGGTGCTGGATGAAGCCGACGAGATGCTCAACATGGGCTTCCTCGAAGATATCGAGTGGATCCTCGAAACCGTGCCGAAAACGGCGCAGATGGCGCTGTTCTCCGCCACCATGCCGCCTGATGTGCGCCGCGTGGCTGAGCGCTTCCTCAAAGAGCCGGCCTTTATCAAGGTTGCCGCCAGTGCCGCCCAGCGCGCCCAGATCAGCCAGAAAGCCTGGGTGGTCTCTGGGGTCACTAAGCTGACCGCCCTCGAGCGTATCGTTGAAGTGTGCGACTACGACGCCATGCTGGTGTTCGTCCGTACCCGTAACGACACCCTGGAAGTGGCCGAGCACCTGGAGCGCCTTGGCGTCAAGGCTGCCGCCCTGA
>JAGOCY010000101.1 GCA_017998495.1 Corallincola sp. | reverse complement strand
CCGGCTGGCCAGCCAGCGCCACCGGTAATAACAGCGACAGCGACGACAGCCAGAAGGACCCCAGCCCTTGACCCTCTCCTCACTCGTATTGACCCTGGCTCTGGTGCTGCTGGCCAGCGGCTATAGTGCGGTGTTTTACGGCAGCCTGATTGGCCTGATCACCACCCTGGGCACCCGCCGCTGGGCGGGGGCGCTGGTCGCCATCGCCGGCTTTGCCCTGTTCCCGCTGGCCGCGCTCTACTACTGGCGCAGCGGCGAGGAGTTCGCCTACCCCACCCGGCTGCTGACCATCGGCTCACTGGCGGTGGCCGGCGCGCTGCTGCTGGCGGCCATCGCCCTGTTCGTACTGCAGTAAGGCGGCTTATCCGCAGTCTCGGTGTTCAGTCTCGGTATTAATGGGGTGAGCGGTAGAACGCCACCCCACCCTTGCCGGCACTCTTGACCTCATACATGGCATCGTCGGCATGGCTGAGCAGCGCTTCCACCTCTTGGCCATCCTGCGGGAAGAACGCGATACCGATGCTGGCGCCCAACACAAAGCTGTCATCGCCGAGCTGAAAAGGGGCGTCAAACAGGGCGATCACCTTGCGCGCCACCTGTTCCGCCTGCTGGGGCGAGGCCACATCATGGATCAGCACCACAAACTCATCACCGCCCATGCGGGCGACGATGTCACTGTCGCGCAGCAGGCGGCGCAGGCGTTCGGCCACGGCCGCCAACACCCGGTCGCCGACGCCATGGCCGGCGGTGTCATTAACCGCTTTGAAGCCATCCAGATCGATAAAGAACAGCCCCAGCTGCTGCTCGTTACGGCGGGCCAGCGCCATAGACTGGCGACACCGCTCAAAAAACAGGGCGCGGTTAGGCAAGCCAGTCAGGGCATCGGTGTGGGCCATGCGCTGCAACCGCTCGCGCAGTTCACGCTCGGCGGTGATGTCGCGGCCGACGGTGACGATGTTGACCAGCACCCCGAGCCGATCGACGACCGGGGCCACCGCCAGCGCCAGATGACGCTGACTGCTATCGGCCAGCGACAGGCTGACCTCGCCGCGCCAAATCTCGCGGCGCTGCAGGGCATTGGCCACAGCTTCACTGATCGCCAGCTGATCATGGGTGAGCAACTGCCAGAACAGCTCACCGATCAGCGCCTGGGGCGGCCGGTCAAACAGCTGGGCCGCCGCCGAGTTAACGTAATCAATACGGCCACTGGCATCGGCGATCAGAATCGCTTCCGCTGCCGCTTCCATGGCCACCGCCCGCTGGTTGAGCGAGACCTCAAGCTGGTGCTGGCCGGTCACATCCACCGCCATCGACACCACGCCACAGGGGCGGCCGGAGGCGTCACGCAGCACATCATTCATCCATGAGCAGAGCACCAGCTGGCCATCCTTACGCAGGTTCCAGTAGAGGTTGCGGCAGGGGCCGCGCTCGGCCTGATTCATCACCCGGTTGACATGCTCATGTTCACCCTGGGGCACCAGAAAGCTGTGAATGTCCTGGCCCAGCGCTTGCTCTCGGCTCCAGCCAAAGATCTGCTCGGCAGCCCGGTTCCAGTCGCGCACCCGGTAGGCGCGGTCAGTCACCATAAATGCGATGGGCGCACTCTCGTAGATCACCCGGTAATGTTCGCGGCTGGTGCGCAGGCTACGGTTAAGCCAGATGATGTAGCCGAGCACCGAGGCCACCGCCACTAACGCCAGCGCCCCGGCCAGCAACAGCGGGTAGAGCCAGCTGGTGTCGGTAGGCCGCGGTTCTGCGGCGTAGACAAAATTATCCAGATCAACGGTGGTGGTCAGCAGCCCGGCCTCGGCGTAGACATTGGCGATATGGCGCCAGCGCCCGGGGTGGCTGTAGCCAATCTCCACCAGTTGCGGCTGCACCAACTGGATGGTTTCCAGCGCTTCAAACCACAGGTGGTCACGATCATGGCGCTGGGAATAGTGGTTGTAGATCAGATCGACCATCTCGGCCGGGTGGGCCAACGCATACTGCCAGCCACGCAGGCTGGCCTCGCGGAAACGGCGTACCAGCTCAGGATCGCGTTTGAGCAGCGCTGCACTGGTGAAGAAATTATCGCCATAGCTGTCGATGCCCGAGGCGATCGGCTGAAACAGGCGGTAGGCGATGCCATGCCGACGCAGTTCATAGAGTTCGTCGGAGATAAACACCGACATGGCGTCGATCTTGCCGGAGACCAGATCACTGGTATCGAATTTGTGCGGTTCGAGACTGACTGCATTGATATCCAGCCGCTCGCGTTTGAAATAGGCCAGCAACTCGGCCGAGGCCCCTTCCATCATCACCCGCCGCCCGGCCAACTCCTGCAGATAGCGGATGCCGGAGCGCTCGGTGACCACCAGCGCCAGTGGTGAATGCTGAAAGATCACTCCCAGCACCACCGGCTCTAGCCCCTGCTCGAGATAGCGCAGCAGATCGCTGTTGCCCGTGCCGAAGTGCACCTCGCCACTCAGCACCCGCAGCATGGGATCGTCGCGCCCATCAGCCTCAATCAGGCTGACGTTGAGGCCCACATCGCGGTAGTAGCCTTTGGCAATGGCGGCGTAGTAACCGGCAAACTGGAACTGGTGACGCCAGCGCAGTTGCAGGGTGACTTCGGTCAGCGGCTGCGCGTTGGCCCGGGGATTGGGCTCAACGGCGGCCACCACCCCACACCAGCAACAGAGTAATAACCACAACCAGTGGCTAGTCTTCACCGATATCCTCATTCCACAGCTGGGGCTGGGCAGCAATAAAGCCGGCCATCAGGGCAATGCAGTCCGGATCATTGAGCAGCACGATACGGCTGCCTGATTCACGCAGCCACTCCAGGTTGCCGGCAAAATTGCTGGCCTCGCCCACCACCACGGTACCGATGTTGAACTGGCGAATGAGGCCGCTGCAGAACCAGCAGGGGGCCAGGGTGGTGACCATGATCTTGTCACGGTAGCTACGCTGCCGGCCGGCTTTGCGAAAGGCATCGGTCTCGCCATGAATGGACGGGTCACCTTCCTGCACCCGGCGGTTGCGTCCCCGCCCGAGCAGTAGACCGCTGTCATCAAACAGCGCCGCCCCCACAGGCACGCCGCCCTCTGCCAGACCCAGACGCGCCTCATCGAGCGCCACCTGCAACAGACTGTGGTAATCGATGGCCATCTACTGCTCCTTCGCCGTCACCGCTTAAGCGTAGTCAAGGTTGCTGGGCTGGCGAGGGTTCAGTCCGGGTCGCCAGATTGCGGGTCAGCACCATCAACACCAGCATCACCGCCAGCAGCAGGCCACTGCCCATCAGCAGAGCGTAGTCCTCCAGGTGGAGCATGGCGTAAAGCAGGGCATAGAGGCTGGTCAGCAGCACCGCCAGCACCAGCGCTGGCCACAGGCAGCGATAGGCAACACCAGCGTAAACCGAGATGCTGGCGACGATCACTGTGGCGGCGCTGACAAAGGCGATGGAGAAGCTGACCTGCTCAACCAGCGCCACCAGCAACAGGTAAAACAGCGCCAGCGCCCCGCCCACCAGCAGGTACTGCACGCCATGCAAGCGCAGGCCAGAACCCAACTGGAAGCCCAGCAAGGTCAGATAGGTGAGGCCAATAAACAGCACCCCATACTTCACCGCCCGGGTGGCGGCACTGTAGTGGGTCACCGGGGTGAACAGGTTGGCAACCGCCAGTACTTCGTTGATCTCGGTGCGATCGCTGGCCAGCATCTGCTGCGGGTAATTACGGATCAGATGGCTGACCTGCCAATGGGCATCAAAGCCGTCACTGCGAATGTCATGGCTGGTGGGCAGCAGATCGGTAAAGCCGGGATGGGGCCAGTCAGCGCGGATGCGCAGATCACTGGTCTCGCCCAGTGGCGCCAGCGACAGGGCGCCGCTGCCACGCAGAGTGAGGGTCAGCTGCAACTCGGCGACTTGCGGGCCGGTTAGCGCCAGTGGCGCATGAAAACCGCGCTCCAGCAACATCGGCGCCCCCATGCCAGTGCCAGGAGCGGCCGCCAGAGCAGTGCCGTTCCAGCTCAGGTGGTCAATGGCACTGATCCCACGCGTGTCGGTCAGCCCCACCACCAGCCGCAGGTCAGCCCAAGCAACCACAGCACCAGCCGGCAGCTGCAGTGCCGTCATATCAAAACGGGCGCGCCCGTCGAGGGTAGCGGTATAGACAGTGGCAGCATAGATGCCGCGCTCGCGCACTTCATGTTGTAACTGACTGTCGATGGTTAACTGCTGAGGCAGGAGCAGCAGCTGATCGTGAACGACTTCGCTGCGGCTCTGCTCCTGACGTTTGCCATCGCCATCGACCACCGTCTGCACCGTGTTGCGAGTAACGGTGAACGGCACCACCACCACAGGCGCCGCCAGCACCTGACTCTGGCCCCAGCTGCGGCCAACGTCAGTGACCACCTCATCATAACGCTGGCTGCGCTCGCTGATCAGGCCGTCTACCGCTTCCAGCGGCAGCAACATCAGCACCGTCAGCAGACCGACAAAACCCGCCTGTACCGTCAGCCGGGCGCCCTGATCATCACCCAGGCGGCTGGCAGTTTGCTGGCGCAACCAGCGCCAGCCCACATAGAGCAGGAAGGCAAAGCCCGCCGCCATCAGCACCAGAATCAGCAAACCGATAATCTCAAACATGGTCACTCCGTGACATCAGGGATTGGATTGGTGGATCACCCCAGCCATCACCAGCCCTGCCGGTACCGATTCGGCCGCAGAGGCAACATGGCCAGGTTGATCATCGAAAAAGAAATCGGGAGCAAACTCGGCCAGGAACGGTCCCTTGGCCAGACCGCCCAGAAACATCGCTTCATCGATGGCGACGCCCCAGCTCATCAGGGTGCGGATCGCCCGCTCGTGGGCGGGGGCGCTGCGCGCTGTCACCAATGCCGTGCGCACCTTGAGCGGTCCCGGCTGTTGCTGCAACTGGTGCAGGCTGTGCAGAAAAGGCTTGAACGGCCCCGGCGGCAACGGCTCAAGTGCGTGCTGCTGCTCGTGGTGATGAAAGGCATCCAGACCATCGCGCTGAAACACCCGCTCGGCCTCATCGGCAAAGAGCACCGCATCACCGTCAAAGGCGATGCGCAGTTCATCCGGATAGCGGTCGCTGCCCGGCTGACGAGCTGGCATCACCCGCGCCGCTGCCACCCCAGCGGCCAGTGCGGCGCGCACATCATCACCATTGGCCGACAGAAACAGCTGCGCGCCCAGTGGCCGCAGATAACCAAAAGGCTCGCGCCCCTGGGTGAACACCCCGCGTTCCAGCGCCAGCCCGGCATGGGTGGCACTACGAAACACCCGCAGGCCGCTGACCGGATCATTGCGCGACAGGATCACCACCTCGACCCGATGCTGGCCATCACTATTGAGCGCCAACAGCTTGCGTACCAACGGCAATGCCGCCCCGGCTGGCGCCGGCTGCTCCATGCGCGCCAGTTGCAGGGCCTGATAAGCCGCCGCCTGCTGCTCTTCAAACACCCGGTTTTCCTCTTCCAGATCGAAGAGCGCGCGGCTGGAGATAGCAACCACCAGTTTATCTGCGAGGGTAAAGGGCACGGCCATGGTTCCGGCGTCGGGGTTGCTCACAATAGCCAGCCACAACAACCATCGGCAAGCGGTGATCACCAAGGCGTGATCCCCGCCCTTCCGCCCATGTGCTGATCGGGCTAAAGTGCGGGCAATTTGACGGCGCAGGACTCTGTGGAAATGGAAGTCGTAATGCTGATCCTGGTGGTAGTCGGGCTGTTGGCTGTGGTCCCGATCACCGCCTTAGTGGTGGCGATCAAAGCCCGTAATCGTCATCAGCAACTGAGTGAGCTGATGCAGCGGCTGGAGGAGCGACTCAAGCGCCTCGAGCGTTGGCAACAGCAGGGGGCGGTTTACGCCAACCCGGCCAGCGCCACCGCACCGTCGCAGCCGCAGCCGCAGCCGCAGCCGCAGCCGCAGCCGCAGCCGCAAGCGCAGGAAACATCAGACGCCAGTGGCGCTGATACCCAGGTTGGCAGCGAGCAGCCAGTGCCGGTCTCCACGGCCAGCATCAGCCAGGCT
>JAGOCY010000100.1 GCA_017998495.1 Corallincola sp. | reverse complement strand
GCATCGGCCGCACCGTACCACTGCTCCAGGTTGCTGCCCACCGCAGGTAGCGACAGTGGCTGGCCATCCGCGCTGGTGAGCGCTGCCCACCCCTGCTGCAGGCGCGCCGAAATCAGCAGGATCTGCAGCTTGGCGTCGACTAGCATGATGCGGCCGTCGTACTGCTCCAGCAGCTGACGCAACTGGCGATCCTGATCCGCCCCCTGCCCGGCTACCCGGCCACGCAGCAGCAACAGCTCAATCTCGGCCAGCACGCTGCCGGGCCGCGCGGGCCTGAGTGACGGCTCCTGCCCAGCCATGTCACCAAATCTGAGCCGTTCGATCAGCAGCTCCGGCTCACCGCCAAAGCGCTGCAGCAGATCGCGGCAGGACCACAGCATAAAGGCGCTGACCAGCACCAGCAGCACCGCTCCCACTGCGATCACCAGCCGGGTAAAGTTCACCACCTGCTGCGCCGCCCGCTGCTGGGCCGCACCCAGCTCGCTGGCCAGCAGGGGTTGCAACTCCTCTAATGCCGCACGATGGCGGACAAAAGCGTCACGGATCAACAGATAGGGTTGGCGCGCCTGCTCACGCTGGTTCTCTCGCAGCGCCGGCACCAGCTGCTCTTCGATTAACTTGAACAGGCTTTGGCCTTCGTTCATGGCCCGGGTGTAAAGCGGCGTGGCAGCTGATGACAGTTGCATCCCCGCCCATTGCTGGCGAGCCTCATCAAAGCGGCTCTGTACCCGTTTGATGGCGATGAGTGCTTCGCCAAAGGTAGCGGCGCTGTCGTTGTTCATCAGCTCTTCAACATGACCAACAGCTTCCACCACATACAGTGGTGAGGGGCTCAGAGCCGCCAGCATCGCCCGATCTCGCTGTAACTGAGCGTCCAGCGGGCCACCAACGGTGATCGCCTGCTGGCCTGCCAGCATCAGTAGCAGCAGGCCAGCCATGGCTAACAACGACAGTAATAAGGCAGTGAGCAGCTGGCTGCGCAGACCAAAACGGGATGACGACATAGCCAAAGCTAACCTCTGATTTCAGCTACTTAGCCCGGTAACCATGGCAGTTATAAAGCGATTCTCCAGCGCCTGGAGGGGCGGGCTGCCAGCAATGCGACAGCGGTCACTGGCTGGCCTCGCCCACGATCACGCTGCCACTGCTCTGGCCAGCGAGCTGCTCCAGCCACAGCGCCTTATCGACATCAAACAGCCCCTGGGCCAGGGCCTGATCGCGACTGCGGTGACCACGGGCCACTGCCACCAGCGCCTGCACCGCATCGTGGTTAGCACGGATCCAGGGATCGCCAGGACCAGCTGCTGGCAGTGGCAGCGGCTGGCCATTGAGTAGCGGCGGGCAGTAATGCCAGGACTCGCCCCACACCAACTGCCCCCGCAACTCGATGCTGCCAGCCTCACCAACCAGCTGCAGGCAGTGGCTGATCCCGGCCTGCACTTGAGGGCCGACCAGGAACTCGCCTTCAATACCGGCCGGCCACCAGGCGGCAATGCGATGCCCCTCATCATCTTGCTTGATGTCCCGAGGCCAAGCCGGGCCCAGCTGGTGCAACACCCAGCTCAAGGGATGGCTGGCAACCTCCATAAACCACTGCGGCCAGCTAAAGGTCAGCGGGATATTGACGGTGGATACAACCCTCACCCGCTGCAGGGGGCCAATGGCAGGCAATGCGGCGGCGGCCGCGCGCGCGCTGTCGAGGAAAGCGAACGCGTAGTTAACCCAAACCCGTTGACGCGGCAGGCTGGCCGCCCGAACCAGGGGGTGGGCAACCCCTAACAGTGGTTTCTCACAGATCACAAACTGATGGGGAAAGAGTTCCAGCAGCTGCGGATGGCTGGCCGCTGGTGTGGCGATGACAATCAGGTCCAGATCCTGCAGTTCAGCCGCCTGGGTGTGGGCGCGTGGGATCCCCTCGCGTGCGGCAACATCTGCGGTGTTGGCGCGGTTCTGGCCACAGAGCGCCACCACCTCTACCCCGGCAGCGCGCAGCGCGGCGAGATGCACCAGTCCCCAGTTGCTGCCAATAATCCCCGCCCGCATAACGGCCCCTTCTAAGTCAAGCTGTTAGGGTCGCGATGCTAGCAGCTAGCGTAGGCCCGTGGACCTTCAGTTAGCGCGCCGCTCGCCCCGTGCGGCGAACACTGGGCTGATGACATTGTCATCCTGCTCTTCGCCATCATCGTCGAGCCGCGGCAGCTCGAGGGTGAAGACCGAGCCTTTGCCAATGGAGCTATGCACGGTGACTATGCCACGCAGACGCAGGCTGACCAGGTTATACACCAGATACAGCCCCAGACCGGTGCGCCCCTGGCCACGGGTGGTGGTGTTGAAAGGTTCAAACAGCCGGGCCAGACGTTCGCCATCCATGCCACAGCCAAAATCGCGGAAGCGGATCACCAGGCGGTGAGTCATAGGATCATCGCGGACTTCGATTCTCACCCGGCCGTTGGGCTGGCCGGCGTAAGCATGGGCCGCGGCATTCTCAATCAGATGGATCAGCACTGAAGCCAGGGCATCGACATCGGTCTTGAGGCGTAACTGCTGCGGGCAATCCACCTCGTACTCGAGTTCCACCGCCAGCTCATCACGGCAGCGATAGAAAGCGGCATGCACCACCTCCCACAGCGACACCTCAACCACCTGTCGACCGGCGCCCTGACCGCTGCTCGATTTGAACAGCTCGATCAGGCTGGCACAGCGCACCAAGGAGCGGAAGATACTGTCGGCCGCCTGACGGTTCTGCTCTAACGCCTGTTCCAACCGTGGCCGCGACAGGCGCCCGGCGGCCAACGCCTCCTGCAGCTGAGCCAGCTCCTCCATGACAAAAGAGGCCATGGTGATGCCTGCGCCCACCGGCGTGTTCAGTTCATGGCCGATACCAGCGACCAAGCGGCCGAGCGTAGCGATCTTCTCCGCCTTGTCGAGCCGCTGATGCGCCTGTTTGAGGGCATCCAGCGAGCACTCCAGCTCTTCGCGCCGGGCCACCGCCTCCTGTTGCAGGCGCTGACGGTTGATCGCCTCAGACAGCTGCACACCGAGGGATTCAGCAAAACTGGCAACCACTTCATCAACGGCAACCACCAGATAGCCAAAGCGCTGCTCTTCAAAACCAAGCGGATGGACGACCCACACCAGCCCCGGCTGACGCTGGTTGCGAGCCACGATATCGAGCTGCGGGGGTAGCAGCTGACCCGGCAGAACACGCGCCTGTTCTGAGGTCAGATCGAGCAGCTGGCCGTTGCTGACCGCGTGACGCACCCATAGCGGCCCCCCCTCAGCCAGGGTTGGCCAGGCGCAAAGGTAGAGATGGGCAAAGCCGGCATCCGCCAGTAGTGAGCTGTGCTGGCGAAAGAGCTCATCCAGATCTGTGGCCTGAAACACCGCCCGGTCAAAGCGCAACCGATTGGCGTGACGATCTCGTGCCTGAATCTGTTTCCAGCGGTTGCGATACAGCACCGAGGCATCTTCATCCACCACCCCGCGCTCGTCGCCAGCGCTGCGCCGGATCACCGGGCGGGCCGCCACCTGCGAATGCATGGCAGTGGTTTCCCCTGCCAGTTGTTTCAGCAGCAGCTCGGCCGCCAGTGCCCCCATATCGGTGGCGGGATAATGGACGGTGGTCAAGGGTGGCTCCAGCGCCACCGCATATTCAAAGTCATCAAAACCAACGACCGCCAGATCATCCGGGATCTGCAGGCCGTTAGCCTGCAACTCGGCGATCACGCCAGTGGCACTCAAGTCATTGGCGCAGACCACGACGTGGGGCAGCGCGCCGCGCTGCTGCAGGAGTTGGCGAACCGCCCGCCGCCCCCCTTCTGCCGTGAAATCTCCGGCCAGCACCAAGCGTTCATCCACCGCCAGCTGCTGTTCGGCCAACGCAGCGCGAAAACCGCTAAAGCGTTCCAACGCCTCGCTGTTGCATTGGGGACCATGAACAAAGGCAAAACGCTCGAAACCACGTTCGACTACCAGATGGGTGATCAGCGCCTTCATCCCACTGAAGTTATCCGCCACCACCGACGCGGTACCGTCAAGTTCGCTGCCCAGATTGATCACCGGGACCTTGCCGAATTGACGTAACAGCTGCCGAGTTGGCACCACTCCGGCACGATAACCGACACCGCCGCCGTAATAGATCACCCCTGAAAATTGCTGGGCAGCAACGTAGTCATAGATCCAATTGCGACTATCCGGCCATTCATCGGCGGCGGGCAGATAGCCGCCCACCACCGACACCACCGGATAGCCGGCGGCCTCCAGCACGGCGCGCGCGCCGGTGAGTAGGGCCTGTTCGATCTGGTAGACAAGGGACGGTACCACCAGCGCCACTGGTGGGCGCAGCGATTGCGGTTCATCCCCTTGGCGGGAGGCCTGTTGACTATCAACCAGGGTCAAATCTCGCCCTCTTGCGCGTAACATCTGCCTCAACCGAACCTGTGCCAATTGTGGTCAGCATTAGCCTGCATCGCCACTCCACACCACCAAAGGGCCATGTCGATCACCCGCGCTCTGAGCATCAGCGACCATTCAAGCAGAGAATCGTGGATGAGAACGTGAGCCTTTTCCCACCCTCGGCTGGTCGTACCTTGATTTCAGCGTTGCCCGGGCAGGGAATGACCAAAATCATTAACCGGCTCAAATTTTTCGCTTATCGCCGGGACTGATGTCGCTGTGGGTCATACACTGGCCAACAGGTTTAACGCTTACCCGGGGGCAACATGAACCAGGCGGCTCGCCTTGCTCATGGACGTTGCCAGCAGTTACTGCTGGCGGCGCTGCTGTTGGCCCCGGCAGCAGTGCAGGCGCAAGAGCTGGCACCCGCCAATAGCTGGCGCCAGCAGGCCGATCAGGTCTATCAGGCGGTGAGCCATGAACTCAACCTGTTACGCACCAATCTGGTGGTCGCACCTTCGGTCGCTGACACCTAGTTTCCCGCCTCCGATTTCTATCAATCCGTCACCCTGCCGGTAATCTCAGCCCGGGGCAGCAGCGCCTACCGCCTGGAGCTGGTCGGTCAGCTGTACGACAGCGAACGTGGCTACCTGCTGAACGTCGATGAGGGCAGCCTGGCCAACTCCTGGTTCCAGAACTATGGCAGTGTTCCGGCCCTGAGCGATGCGGATCTGGCAATAGGCATGGGCGCCAGTTATAACCTGCGCGACAACATGGCGGTGCAGGCGCTGTTCAGCACCGGTAGCCTGCCCCACTACGGTGAAAGCAACATGGCGGTGGGCGTTAGTCTGCGCTTCTGACCGTGGCTGGCGTTAATCGCCCCCTTCTGCTTCAATCCTGCCCTCCTCAGCCGTTACTGGATCAGCCATGGATCTGCTGTTCATCATCAAAAAAATAGTCGCCAACTGGGTGGCCCCTCTGCCTGTGGCCCTGCTGGTGATCGGCATCGGCCTGGTGTTGCTGTGGCGCCAACGCTCTCGGCCTGCGCTGGGCTGGATCGGTGCTGGCTGGTTGCTGTTGCTGTTATCGGCGCTGCCGCCCATCGCCGACTACTGGCTCAAGCCGTTTGAACAGCCCCCCGCTGTCGCCAATAGCAGCAACGCTCCGGCGACCGCCATCGTAGTGCTCGGCTGTGGTTTCGAGGTGATCGAGGCGACGCCCGCCAGTAGCTGGCTGGCGCGCTGTGCGGCATTGCGGACGGTGCAAGGGATCATTGAATGGCGCCGCCAGCCCGACGCGCGGCTGATCTTCACCGGCTACGGCAGCCGCCAACCCATTGCTGTGGCCGAGGCGATGACGCAGGTTGCATTGGAGTTGGGGGTGCCATCAACCCAGATCCTGACGCTCAGCCAACCGCAGGATACCGCCAGCGAAGCACAAGCGGTGGCCGCCGTCACGCGGGGCCCGGTGGTGCTGGTGACCTCAGCCAGCCACATGCCACGAGCCCAGCGTTTTTTCGAAGCGGCCGGGCTGGAGGTGCGCAGTCGCCCGGCCGACCACTTGGCCAACCCAGATTCGCCACGATTCTGGTATCAGTACGCCCCGGACAGCACCCAGCTGGCCAAGGCCGAACGCGCCTGGTATGAGACCCTCGGCCTGCTGTG
>JAGOCY010000099.1 GCA_017998495.1 Corallincola sp. | reverse complement strand
AACCCTTGGGCAGCCGGAACTGGTGATCCTGATGGTGCCACAGGCGCAGGCCGTCGCGCTCCTCCAGCCGTTCCGGCACCTGACGCGGTGCACCCTGCAACGGGTAGGGCTGCAGTCGTTCGACCACATAGGGGTTGCGCTCCGCCAGTTGAATCGCTGGCAGTGGTGCCCCAGGGTGTTGCCAGCTGTGGCGATCCCGCGCTGGTAGCGGGCTGATGGCGTAGGGGGCCTGATACCAGGGGCTGGTGCAGAGCGTCGGCAGCCCGGGAGCCAACCGGATCAGCCGGCAGC
The DNA here is from genome assembly GCA_017998495.1 of Corallincola sp. Classification (GTDB taxonomy): domain Bacteria; phylum Pseudomonadota; class Gammaproteobacteria; order Enterobacterales; family Neiellaceae; genus RGIG665. The sequence continues at coordinate 5,779 of JAGOCY010000099.1, read as the reverse complement.
GCTCGGCCGTCATCAGGTCCAGCAGCCCCAGGGCGCTTTGACGGTCGAAGTTGTCCATGCGGTAGTCGCCCAGGATCAGATCTTCGGCGGGATAGATCTGCTGGTTGAGGGCCAACTGCTGGACGATATCCACGGCCTTGCCGCGTTCAGCAAAATCAAACTGTTGGCGCAACAAGATGGCACGTTCCTGATAGCGCCAAGGATCGAGGCCACGCTTGCGGATGGTCTCAAGGTGGGCAAACAGCTGTTCAACCACCGCCTGATAGCAGGTGGCGCCGTCATCAGTGAGTAACAGGTCGATGGCGAAATCGTAGTAGTTGCTGCCGCGTACCCCGACGCCGCTGTTCAGCTGGTTGACCCAGCCCCGCCGTTGCAGGGCGGCGAGCAGGCTGGTTGGGCTCTCTTCACCGAGCAGGTGGGCGAGCAGGGCGGTGGGCTTGGTACGGTAGTGAGGCTGTTGGGGCGGCAGTGGGAAGACCAGCGACAAGCGTTGGCTGTGCTTCAGCGGGGTAACATCGATACGGATGCCCTGGTCGGTATCGCGATAGAGCGGGGGTAGCGTCGGCGGTTGATAGCTGCCCGGACGCACGGCTCCGAAGTGGCGAACCGCCAGCTCTGCCAGCTCGCTGAGCGGCTGGGGGCCAAGCAGGGCGCCGTTAAGGCTGGCGCCATGAAAGTGCTGCTCGAAGTGGTGGCGCAGCAGTTCGCTCAGTTCGCGGCCGCCGCCCGCCAGAGTGTCAGCGTTGCCGACGGCAAACTTGGCAAAAGGGTGGTCAGGGTTGCAGCTGGCCTTGTGCACATCAAGTAGCCGCCGCCCTTCATCACGCAGCTTGGCGCGGTATTCGGCATCGATCGCCTGACGTTCCCGCTCGATCCACTCTGGTTCCAACAAGGGGGCATAAAAGAAGGGGCCGAACTGGCGCAGGGCGTCATCGAAGTGGGCGTTATCGATTTCAAGGAAATAGCAGCTCTGCTCGGTGCCGGTCCAGGCGTTGTGATGGCCGCCGTGGCTGTCGATGAATTTGTGGTAACTTCCCACCCGCGGATAGGGCTCAGTGCCGAGGAACAGCATGTGTTCGAGCAGGTGGCTGAGGCCGGCCCGTTCCGCCGGGTCGTCAAAATAACCGCAACGAACCGCCATGGCGCAGGCTGAGCGTTGGCTCTTGGGGTCAGAGATCAGGGTGAGCTGCAGACCATTGGCCAGAGTGATCAGCTGGTATTGACGGCCGTCTGCCAATCCTTGACGTATGGTCATGCGTTGGATCTATCGGGACAGGTTCACAGATACTAGACGACGATCTCGTCGCCGTAACAGGGGGCCTGTTATAAGAAGCGCCGAACATGCGGGAGAGTTCACAGTGACTCAAGCAGTAACCACAACGCAGATCTACATCATGCGCCATGGCCAGGCCGAAGAGCTGGCAGGCCGTGACCGGGATCGGGCGTTGACCCGTGAGGGCCAGCAGGAGACGCGCGAGATCGCCCGCTGGCTGGCTGTGCAGGAGCGGGTACCTACCCATGCGTTGGTCAGCCCCTATCTGCGCGCCCGCCAGACCTTCGATCTGGTTAACCATGAGTTGCGCTTGCCGGCGCGCCAGGTCAGCACTCTGGATGAGCTCACGCCCCATGGCGATCCGGCGCTGGTGCGTGATTACCTGTTCGCCCTCAACCAGCAGCGGTTGGGTGCGGTGCTGATCGTGGCCCATATGCCGTTGGTCAGCTTTCTGGTCGAACTGCTCGATCCGCGCCAAGTTGCGCCAATGTTCCCAACGTCAGGCTTGGCGTTGGTGCGCTTTGATGGCGATCGCGGCGACTATCGTGGGCTGCGCTCGCCAACACCTGCTTTTTAGCGGCGGCTCAGGCTAGCTCCAGCCGTTGCATCCCCGCTTCGCCCAGCCAATAACCGTTGCACTCATCGTCTGCCAGTGGCCATGACCCTGGGGTTTGCCGGTGAGTGGCGGCGGCAGCGATGATGGCAAGATCGGGTTCAGACAGTGACAGCCGCACGCCATCGATGGCGCCACCCCAGCTGTCCATTTCGGCCAGCAGATTGCTGCGCTTGGCCGACTGAGTCTGAATGCCGTTCAGCCGCAGTAGAGCGGTGCCATCCTGAGCGGTGACCACCCGTCCTTCTGGGTAATGGATACAGCACTTTTCGCAGCGGTCTTTAGGGCGATTTTCAGAGCGGGCAGTGAAGCAACGCGCTGAATAGGCCAGTGGCAGGTAGCCCCAGCCAAACAGTTCGACCTCGAAGCGCTGGCGCAGCCCACGCTCTTCCGCCTGACTGAGCAGCAGCGCCAGCTGGCGGCGGGGCAGTTCAACCGGCGGCACCCAGCGCACCATGCCCGTTTCCAGCAATACCTGCAGGGTGTCGATGTTATAGACGTTGAGTGCCGGCCCGGCGACAAAGGGGCGCCCCAGTTCATGGCAGCGCTGAACCACCCCCAGATCATTGGCCTCGATCAGCATGCCGCTGGCCAGCAGCGGCTCCAGCTGATCCAGTTCAGCGCGATCGCTGATCAGGGCCAGGGTGGAGAGCACCACCTCCTTGCCGGCCTGCTGCAGTTCGTCCGCCAGCTGCAGGTAGTCTGCGGCACTCAGCTCCTTGCGCTTGGTGCAGATGGTTTCACCCAGATAGACCCGGTCGATGGGGCTGGTAGCGAGCTGTTGATAAAACGCCAGGGTGGTTGGCCGGGGCCAGTAATACAGCAGAGGGCCGAGAGTCAGTTGCATGAGGGTTGCTCCGCTTATTGCCAGGCGCGGTGATAAGCACCGAGGGTGGTCTGATAGCCTTCGGCCACATGGTCAAGGGCCGCGCATTCGCTGGCCAGTGGCGCAAAGTTGGCACTGTCGCGACGGCAGCGATCAATGGCATCACGCCACACCTTGGTGACTGTTGCCACATAAGCGGGGCTGCGTTGCCGGCCCTCGATCTTGACTGAGGCGATACCCATGGCCATCAGCTGGGGCAGCAGCTCTAGCGTGTTCAGACTGGTCGGCTCCTCGAAGGTGTGAAACAGCTGGCCATCGACCCGATACCGGCCTTTGCACAGGGTGGGGTAGCCGGCCTTCTCTCCCTGGTTAAAGCGATCGATGACCACGCCGTTGAGGCGTGACTCCAGCACGCCATCCTGTTCCCGCCAGTCGACAAAGCGCGCTGGCGAGCAGGCGCCCACGGTGTTGGGGGATTCGCCGGTGAGATAAGAAGAGAGATAGCAGCGCCCCTCGGCCATGATGCACAGGCTGCCAAAGGCGAAGACCTCCAGCGGTACCGGACTGGTTTGAGCCAACTGCGCCACCTGCTTGAGGGCCAGCACCCGTGGCAGCACCACCCGTTTGATGCCAAAACGCTCATGGTAAAAGCGGATGGCGGCAGCGTTGGTGGCTGAGGCCTGCACCGACAGGTGAACTTCCTGTTGCGGGTAGCGGCGGTGGAGATCGGCCAGTACGCCGAGATCGGCCACGATCAGCGCGTCAGCACCAGCGTCCACCGCCAGATTCACAGCCTGGGCCCAGCGCCCGGCATGATCAGCCTGGGCGAAGGTGTTGATCGCCACATGGACTTTGCGCCCGGCGCGATGGGCGTAGTCGACCGCTTCACGCAACCGTGGGCCACTGAAATTAAGGCCAGCAAAATGGCGGGCGTTGGTGTCATCCTTAAGGCCGATATAGACGGCATCGGCACCATTATCGATGGCAGCCTTGAGGGCTGGCAGGGCGCCAGCGGGGCAGAGCAGTTCCATCATCCAATCCTGGGTGGCGCAAAAGGCGGCCATTCTAGCCAGCCCAGATCGCTGGCTTATTGATGTACCTCAGTTTGATTTGGGTCGGACTATGCCACGCAAGAGGTAATTTACACTGGCGCCCTTTCCCGCACTGACTGGATCTCTGTTATGACCTCTGCTGAGCTGCCGGCATCATTACCAGCCCTGTTCGCCCGCCCGTTTAAACGCTTGCCGGCCTCCATTCGTCACCAGCCGCTGGCGCATCTGCTGCAATGGGCATTGGCCCGGCCACTGGCGGATGGCGACTTCGACTTTCTGGAAGGCGAGCAGCTGGCGCTGGAGATCAGCGATCTGCAGATCACACTGGGGTTGGGTCTGGCCAACGGCAAGTTGGTGGTCAGCGATGATGACGGCAGTGCTGTGACCCGTCTCAAAGGACGCAGCAGCGCATTGCTGCGCTTGGTGACGCGGGTTGACGACGCCGATACTCTCTTCTTTCAGCGCGAGCTGCTGCTGTCGGGCAATACCGAGATTGGCCTGGCACTCAAAAACGCGCTGGATGGCTTGGAACATGAGCGCCTGCCGCTGCCGTTGCCGCAGCTGCTCAAGGCCCTCCGGGCCGCAGTTCGAACGTTTAACCAAAAGCGTGCGTAGATCACAATTTTTGGCCAAACCAGGCTGGTCGATTTGTGGTCTAATGCGCCAGTCCGAGCCGTTTCCCGGTCTCGTTTTCCAGAGGAGTAGTCTTGATGCAGTGGCAGAAAACCCTTCTTACGTTGGCCGTGGCTGGCGTGCTGACCGCCTGCGGCGGTGGTGGCGGCGGCGGTGATAATGGCGGTGGCGGCGGTGGCGGCGGTGGTGGCGGTGGCGGCTACACCTATACCCCCTACGCCTGCGATGCCAACTTGTATCAGGACAAGGCTAACGACCTGCGTATCTATCAAGTAATGGTCGAAGCCTTTATTGATGGTGACAGTAACGCCGACTACGACAGCGCTTATGGCCCCAGTCAGCATCGCGGTGACATTCAAGGCGTGATCGATAGCCTTGATTACATTGAATCTCTCGGCGTCAATGCGATCTGGATGACCCCAGTGTTTGAGAGTGTCGCCATGAGCGGCCAGGACCAATGGGCGACCCGTCTCGATGGTACTGGCTATTTTGCCAGCAACTATTTCAACGTTGATCCCAACTTTGGCAGCGTGGAAAAGCTCAAAGAGCTGGTCGATGAAGCTCACGCTCGTGGCATCTACGTGTTCCTCGATGGCGTCTTTGGTCATTTCAAAAATAACGCTCAGAACTATCCGTCGCCCAGCGGTCTGACCGTTTCCACCACAGGTGTCGCTCAGGGCGCCAGCGGTCGTGAAGCTGTCTATCCCCAAGATCTGGAGTTCTTCAAGGAAGTAGCCACCTACTGGATCCGCGAAGCCAAGATCGATGGCTGGCGTCTGGATCAGGCCTATCAGGTACCTGTTGGTGCTTGGGGTGAAATTCGTAAGGCGGTCGAAGAAGCCTCCGCCGAGGTCAGCTACCAGTTCAAGGGCCAACCGGCTAAGCCGCTTGGCTATATGGTCGGCGAGATCTGGCGTGGCGCTGGCGAGATCGCCACCCAGGGCTATGGCACCACTGAGTTGCCGGGGCTCTGCTCCAACTTTGACTTCCCGATGCGCTACAGCATTGTCCAGACCCTGGCTGTGGAAGAGAGTGGTACAGGCAATCGTCCGGCGACTAACCTGGCGTCGGGTTATGCCACGCAGATGGCCTATCCGCAGCACGCCGTTCCCAACGGTTTTCTGACCAACCACGATCTGGTGCGTTTGGGCGACCTGCTGCAGCGCGGCAACATAGCCCAGCCGGATCAGGACGGTTACTGGTTGCGTCATAAGGCGGCCTACAGCTTCCTGGCTGCCTATACCGGTCCCATCACTATGTATTACGGGGATGAGGTGGGCGATGAGATGCCTGGTTTCGCCGCGCGTAACAACCCCTGCTCTGGTGACGGTGCCGGCGGTAACTGGTGTGATGACAACGTTGCCCGTACCCCAGGCAAAGTT
>JAGOCY010000098.1 GCA_017998495.1 Corallincola sp. | reverse complement strand
TCAAGCAAGAGACGGCATACGAGATAGGAGTCCGTCTCGTGGGCTCGGAGATATGTATAAGAGCCAGCAGCAAACACGCCGTAACTGTAGGTGTGCCATGGGTCCATCTCACCTAGGGTGAATGACACCGCCGGGGTATCTGGATAGCCGGGGCTGTCGAGGCCCCAACGGTAATAGCCGTATTCGATGCCCGCAGCCATGGATTGCGCTTTGCTGGCCCGCCAGTTGAGGGTGGAGCGGGCAAAGTACTGCTCTTCGCGGTGGCTCTCGATCGGCCGCTCCCCAGTGTTGTTGAACAGGGTGCGTTCGTAGTCAAAGGTGTCGTAGCCGCCTTTCAGCTCCAGCCACAGGTCATCGTTGAGAACCCAGCGCTGGGAGAGATCCAGCAGCAGTTGCTGATAGGCCACGCTCTGGCCTGCGAGATCAACATAAGCCGTACCCGCTTCGGCGATACCGTTGGGTTGCTCATAGAATGCCTTGTGCTCCCAGCTGAGCTGCTCACCGCCGCGGCTGTAGCGAACCCAGGCCCGGAAATCACCCAGCTCAAAATCAGCATGCAGCTTTATCTTGGGTTGGCCGCGAGCAGCGCCGTGGTTATCGAATACATAAAAGGGTACGGGTTCACCGGCGTTAACCTGCTGTCCCCAGGTGGTGGTGCCACTCAAGCCATAAACCAGGTGAGCGTCATCACCCTGGGCGCCGTCATAATTGCTGATGCCACCGTACAGCAGCAGACCACCGTGGTCGCCGATGGCTAGCGCTTTCTCCAGCTCTAGCGCCTGGAAGCGTTCGCCGCCGCCCATGGCCAGGCTGGCACCATCGCTGCCATGGTCGCTGTAACTGTCGGTCTGGATGTTGATCACCATGGATACCGCTCCCGGCCCATAGATCACCGAGCCGGGCCCACGGATCACGTCGATACGACGGATATCCGCCATCAGTGGCAGATCGCGTTCGCTCAGGGCGCCGTAATGGGTACGCTCATTGATCACCCGGCCATTAACAACGATTAGATATTTGTCGTCGCGGTCGCCGATGATGCCGCGCATGCCCATGTGCGGTGCTTCGTAGTGGTGAGGCAGGTAGTGGAAGTTGGGGACATGAATTTCAAGCAGATCAAACAGGTTGCGGGCGCCAGATTGGCGGATCAGGGTGCGATCCAGAGTGGTCACTGAGGCGGGCATCAGGCGTTCGCTGGTCGGGGTCATGGTGGCCGCGCTGTCGACCTGCACCTGCATCAGCTGGTTGACATCCAGATCGAACAGCTCATCAACGCCAACGGCGGCGGTTGCCCAGGCTTGGCCAGTGCTGCAAACGGCGGTGGTGATTGCCAAGCGCACAACTCGTTTAAACATCAGCGCCCCCGGGCAGGATTTCGCCAGTTGCACCAGCGGTGAGCATGCTCACGAATGTAGCTGATACTGGTTGAGTTGCAGAATGGCGTGGGCGATAAGTTGTGACGCGTAACGGGCGGGACTCAAGGGCTGTGAGGCAGCTCAAGTGGTTTTGACGTGCGACAGCATTAAGGAGTAACTGCTGATCATTCGGTGGTGGTCGCATATTGCCATCTGCCTGGCGATCCTGACGCCGGGCGGAGCGCCCGTGGCTGTTGAGCAGAGCCCGGCCGCGTTGCGGGCGGCCTTCTTGTTTCAGATCACCAAGTTCACCAGCTGGCCGGGCGACGTGCTTGGCGCCGGCGTGCCGATCACCAGCTGCTTCGTCGGCCGAGGGGTCGCTGACATCGCTGCCATCTATGGCCAAAGCACGGCCAAACGGGAAGTGGCCGGCCACCCGTTGACTGCGCTCACTTTCGATAACTGGACAGCGCTGGGCCACCACCTCGAAAGCCACAATTGCCACCTGATTGTTGCCGCTCAAAGTAATGGCGCGCTGGATAGCGTGACCCATCACGCGGAGCGGGCCAGCCTGCTGGTTGGCCTGGATAGCCAATGGCTGAAACAGGGGGGAATGCTGGCGTTAATGGTGGATGGCGAGCGCATCACCATTGCCATCAATCGCCGTAATCTGGATGCCAGCCGGCTGCGCCTTGAACCGCGCTTCCTGCGGCTGGCCAAGGAGCTATAGATGCGCCAGCGGTTGCGTCACCAGCTTTATCTGGCAATGGCCTCAGTGGTTGCCGTGGCCTTGGTGGTCAGTGCCTTGGCCAATGGCTATGTAGCAGTGAAGCGCGAGCGCGATCTGGCTCTAGCCACCGTTAGTTCCCAGCTCAGTGTGACCGCCTACAACATCGAACCGGCCCTGCTGTTCGACGACCCAGCCGCCGCTGCCGAGCTGCTGGCCGGGTTGCAGGCGCAGCCACAGTATCTGCGTACCGCAGTATTCCTGATGGATGGTCAAGCGCAGACCATAGGTGCACGTTTTGCGGCCACCGGCAGTGGCCTGATTGAGGCCGATGAGCTGGTGATCGGTGAACCGCTGCTCAGCAACAGCAGCCTGCGCCACAGTGCCTGGATCGGTAGTGCCAATGCTCCCTATGGCGTGCTGGTGGTGGATGTGGTGCTGCCCAGCATCAGCGGCGTATTGGCCGGCTATCTGTTGGTGGCACTCCTGGTACTGCTGGTGGCCGGCGCTCTGGCGGGGCTGTTGGCAGTGCGTTTTACCCGGCTGCTGGCCAAGCCTGTGGATGATCTGGCCGGGCTGGCGGAGGCCATAGTTGCAGGCAACAATTGGCATCTGCGGGCACCGCCAGCGACCTTTGTCGAATTAACTCGCCTGAGCGACAGCTTTAACCGGGTGCTGGTCACCATTGAAAGCGAGATCGCTGAGCGCCAGCAGCGCCAACAGCAGGTCGATGAGCTGAACCGGACGTTGGAACACAAGGTCCAGGAGCGCACCCTGGCACTGGCGGATCGCAACAGCCAGCTGCAACAGACGCTGGAGCGCCTGTCCAAGTCGCAGGCGCAGCTGGTGGAGCGGGAGAAGATGGCATCGCTGGGTGAGCTGGTGGCTGGCGTCGCCCATGAGATCAACACCCCGGTGGGGATCGGCATTACCGCGACCTCCATGCTGCGGGGCGAAAGCCAGCATATTCGTGAGGCGATGGCCCAGGGCAAGCTGTCGCAACGTCAGTTCAATGAGTTTTTGACCACGGTCGAAGAGGGCACGGAGATCACCTGGCGCAATCTGGAGCGGGCAGCAGAGCTGATCCGCAGCTTCAAGCAGGTGGCTGTTGACCAAAGCTCGGAGGCGGTGCGGCAGTTTGACCTTTATGGGTACTTTGCCGAGGTGATCAACTCGCTCAAGCCCAAGCTCAAGCGGGGTAACCATCAAGTGTTGCTAGAGGGCGATCATGAGCTGTTGGTCAATGCTCAACCCGGCCATTTTGCCCAACTGCTGACCAATCTGGTGATGAACTCCTTGATCCATGGCTTTGATGGCATGGATAACGGCGTGATCCAGATCCGTTTAACCCTGCAGGAGCAGTTTGGCGAGCAAGGGTTGATCCGGCTGGAGTACAGCGACAACGGTCATGGCATCAGCGGCGACAACCTGCGCAAGCTGTTTGTGCCTTTCTTCACCACCCGCCGGAACTACGGTGGCAGCGGCCTGGGTACCCATATTGTTTACAACATTGTCACCCATGCCCTCCACGGCAGTATCAATGCCACCAGTGAGGTGGGCAAAGGTTTGAGCTATCTGATTGAATTCCCTGCCAGCCTGGTCCGATCAGTGGCCTCATCAGGATAACCGGAGCGGGATCACGCCCTGACGATAGCGGTCACCCCTGCGCCTCATCCATTGGCCACATTTTGACCTTGATCCGGTTAACTGCACCAAATTGCATCACACTAGGACCATCTAATCCTCGCTGCTAACCACTATGCGCATTGTCGTGCTAACGGGCGCCGGCATTTCGGCGGAGTCAGGGATCCAAACCTTCAGGGCCAGCGATGGTCTGTGGGAGGAGCACCGTGTTGAGGATGTGGCCACCCCCGAGGGCTTTGCCCGCAACCCGGATCTGGTGCACCGTTTCTATAACGCCCGCCGGCGCCAGCTGCAGGAGAGCGCCATTCAACCCAACGCTGCCCATCTGGCCCTGGCGGCACTGGAACGGGCGGAAGGGGTGAAACTGCTGCTGGTAACCCAAAACATCGACGATCTGCATGAGCGGGCTGGCAGCCGCAAGCTGATCCACATGCATGGCGAACTGCTGAAGATGCGTTGCAGCATTAGTGGCCAGATCTATCCACTGACCGGCGATCTTAACCATAGTGAAGTCTGCCCCTGCTGCGGCCTGACCGAGACCCTTCGCCCTCATGTGGTGTGGTTTGGCGAGATGCCGCTGCAGATGGACGAGATCATGACAGCGCTGGCCTGCTGTGATCTCTTTGTGGCGATTGGCACCTCCGGCAATGTTTATCCGGCGGCTGGTTTTGTGCGTGAAGCCCGCAGCCATGGGGCGCACAGCGTCGAACTCAATCTGGAGCCATCGAACGTCAATTGGGATTTTGCCGAGCATCACTACGGCCCAGCATCGACGGTGGTGCCCGATTACATCCAGCAGCTGCTGGCCGTGCGCCCCAAACGTTATCAGGGGGCCTGAGCCCCCTGATGCCATGCGACTGTGGCGCCCGCTGGTTACTGCGCGCCCACTTTAAGCAGCTCGAAGTACTTCTCGTACAGGGCGGTCGCCTCGTCGCTGATATCGTTCTGGAACTGCCCTTTGGCCATCACCTCAGGCGGCGGGAAGATCGCCGGGTTGTTACGGGTGGCCTCATCCAGCAGCGGCCTGGCCGCCAGGTTGGTGGTGGAATAACCGGTATTCTCGACCATGCGCTTGGCGACATCGGGGCGTAGCAGGAAGTCGATGAACTTGTGAGCTGCGTCGGCGTTCTTGGCGCCAGACGGGATCACCATGCAGTCGATCCAGAAGATCGCGCCTTCCTTAGGGAACAGATACTGCACCGATGGCTTTTCGCTGTTGGCGCGCACCGCTTCAGCCGCCCACACCACCCCAAGGCTGATATCGCCATTGAGGAAACCGGCGTGCTGGGCGTCGGAATTAAAGGAGCGAACATTGGGCATCAGCGCCTTGAGGTGGTTGAACGCGGCTTCAATCTCGGCTGGGTTCTGGCTGTTACCATCGTGGCCTAACGCCATCAACGCCAGCTGAAACACCTCGCGCACATCATCAGACAACTGCAGTTTGCCCTGGTATTTGGCATCCCACAGCGAGTTCCAGCTGGTGATCTCGGCCGCATCGATCACCGCCGTGTCCACGGCGATGCCGGTACTGCCCCACATAAAGGGCAGGCTGAATTTGTTGTTGGGATCATAGGCTTTGTTGAGCAGTGCCGGATCGATGTTAGCCAGGTTGGTCAGACGGCTTTGATCGATAGGTTGCACCAGCCCGGCCTTGGCCATCTTGGCGACGTAATAGGTGGAGGGGAACACCACGTCATAGCCTTCGCCCTTGAGCAGTGAGATCTTGGCGTACATCGCCTCGTTGCTCTCGTAGGTGCTGTAATTCACCTTGATGCCGGTTTCTCGGGAGAACTCCTGCACCAGCTCATCAGGGATATATTCTGACCAGCTGTAGACATTCAGCGTCTGTTCTGCCGGTTGTTCCGAACAGCCGGTCAATACGGCCAGCAAGGCCAGGGTGCAGAGTCTTTTCACAGGCATCTCCTAAGCAGAGGGGGGACGGGCACGGCCGACCCGCCAGGTCAACCATTGGGACAGGGTCACCAGCACCAGCGAGCCGGTCAGCAGCAGGGTGGCCAGCGCGTTGATCTCCGGTGAAACCCCCACCCGCACCATCGACTGGATGCGCAGCGGCAGGATCTCGTAACCGGGGCCGGTGACGAATGATGACACGATCACATCATCCAGCGACAGGGTGAAGGCCAGCAGCCAGCCACCGATGATTGCCGGCATTGCCAATGGCACCAGAATGCGGCGAAAGATCACCGCGTCGGTGGCCCCCAAATCACGGGCGGCATCGATGATGTTGTGGTCAAAACCACGCAGGCGGGCGTAGACGCTGGCCACCACAAAGGGCAGGCAGAAGGTGATATGCGCCAGCAGCAGCGAAATAAACCCCAGCTTGATACCTATGGTGGTAAAC
>JAGOCY010000097.1 GCA_017998495.1 Corallincola sp. | reverse complement strand
AATGTCTGCATCGAGCAGCCCCACCCGTGCCCCTTCCGCCTTGAGCGCCAATGCCAGATTGACCGCAGTCGCCGACTTGCCTACCCCGCCCTTACCACTGGCCACGGCAATGATGGCGCGCACCGGGCGTAGCCGTTCGGCGGCGCGGCTATCGACACAGGCGGGCGCTTCACAGCGCACTGCCACCGCGCCCAAACCGGCCGCATCAAGGCGACTACGCAGCTCCGCCACCAGCGCCTGATTGAAGTAGCCGAGGGTGATGCAGTCATCACTGACCGTCAGTGGCAGGGCAGTCAGCGGCAACGCCGACAGCGGTTCAATGACCGTTGCCAGCAGCGCCTGCAGTTGAGCGCGGCGATCCATGAGGTGATCCGGCAAGGAAAAAACGGCGTCCAGTCTAGCACAACAGTGGCTTAGCCCCAGCGCCCGGCAAAGCGTCACAGTCATGGCGCAATCTGTCAATGCTTTGGCTTGGTTGGACCAGTTAACCGTTTTTATGCGATACAGATCACGCGTCGCCCTTGGGTTCTGTTCGGCGACGCTTTCCCCTACCACTGCAAAGGAATTGTCATTATGCGTGCCTTTATCACCTGCCTTGCTCTGCTCTTCAGCTCACTGGCTGTTGCCGTCGACAGCAGTGTTCCCCAACTCTACCTGCGCGGATCTTTCAACGGTTGGACCACCAACCAGCCCATGTATCTGACCAGCAACAACACCTGGGAAGCGACGGTGAATGCCAGCGCCAACAGCGAGTTCAAATTCGACGTCAGCGGCGACTGGTCGGAAAACTACGGCGATGGTATCGCCGGGCGCAATGGCGGCAATATCCGCATCACTCAGGGCGGCTATACACCGTGCGTTACCACGACCTCACCCGCCGCTATAGCCTGCTGGTCTCCACCTTTGTCTACCTGCCCTTCTCAGGCTATCCCGAATGGTCGATCGCCGGCCTGCCAGTGAGCGTCTACCAGGATGGCAAGTACTTCCAGAGCGGTAGCATCAGTTACGGCAAATATGGCAACTGGTACACCACCCGCTTGCCGGTCGGCCGCAACTATCGGGTGGTGCTGGACGCCACCACCAGCAACAACCGCTATCAGGGCGAGGTGAGCTTTACCAGCGCCCCCAACCTGCCGACCCAGAACCTGGCTGTGGCCAGCTGCGGGGCGGTAGCGGTGAAGGCCAGTATGGGGGCCAGCAGCCAGGCTCTGAACTGCACCAACGGCATCTGGTCAGCACTGCTCAGCCCGGCGGGCAACCCGATCCAGCTGCTGGCCCGCCACAACAGCGGCGACAGCAACGACACACTCTACGGCGATGATGGTGGCGACGGCGTGGTAGCTATCAATGAAGCGCCGCTCACTGCCAACGGCAGTGGCAAACAGCTGCTGACCCTGGATCTGAACAGCGGCGCCTACAGCCTGAGCAGCCAGCACACGGTGACCTTTACCACCTACAGCTACATGCCGCGCGAGTGCTGGCTGGAGATCCGCGGCAACAAGGCGCCGCTGAGCTGGGACAAAGGGCTAGCCTTCGACAATGCGGCAGCCGGGCTGATGCTGCGCGAGCAGACCTTGGCCATGGCTGAAGGGGACTTTGAGTACAAGTACACCCGCGTCTGCACTGGCGGCAGCCTCAGCTGGGAGCTGGGCGACAACCGCCAAGGTGCCCCGACAGACGTCGACTACCCGCAGTTTTAACGCCTGTTGAAGCCGCAACTCACAGCAGGCCGGTCATCTGACCGGCCTTTTCGCAGCTAGAGCTTAACTGCGGCGATAGCGCCACAGCGCTGCCAGGGCCACCAGCATCCCGATCATGGCAATACTGGCCGCCAACCCCCAGCGCCGCGACTGCAGTCGTTGCGGATAATGGGCATTGCCCGTCAGCAACATACGGCTCAGCTGTTGCTGTTGCTGGGCCAACTGCCGCTCCTCTTGCAACTGCGCCAGCGACGCCGCCAGTGGTGCCGCCAACGCCGTTTGCTCACAGCCTCCGGTCGGTCGGGGCAACGCCGGTAACACCTCTGGCCAGCGCCAGGGCACGGGGTGGCCATGCAGCCAGCTCAGCAGCAGCAGCTGGCGCTGTTGCTGCAACAACTGCTGGTGGCGCGCCGCTGCAGCCAGCTGTAACTGTTGAGTCGCCAGGCAACCCGCGAGCTGGCGAGCCTGTTGTAAACGCTGGCGCAGCAACTCAGCGGCACTGCCCAGTAGATGCCCGTAATCGCGCTTCACCGCCTGATAGCGGTCAGCGATGCGGGCAATGCTGGCGGTACAGCCCCTCGGCACCGACGGCCACAACGATTCCAGCGCCTGCTGTTCGCCAGTGATGCGCTCGATGGCCTGCAGCAGCACCTCCACCTCATCACTGAAGGTCGCCTCATTAAAGGCCTTAGCCCGGGCTTCCAGTGCGGCCACCGCGGCCTCGGCCGCAGCAGCACTTTGATCGCAACGGCGGGTGGCCAGCTGTGGCGTCGGCCGACTCGCCACCGCCTTGCTGCGACTACCACCGCCCATGCGCTGGGCCCGGCCAACGTTATCGACCGAGCCATCCCACAGCCGGTAATTGCTGGCATAGAGTTGCTGCAGTTCAACGCAGCCAGGGGCGGCACGGCTGGCACAGCCACGCTGGTGGTAATCGCGGATGGCGCGGTTGACCAGCAGCCCGGAATCAACGCACATCTGCCAAGCCATCAGGTTCCAGTTTTCGATCGGCTGGCAATAGCGACGCAGCACCTCGCTGGCGTTGCCCTCGGCCACTGGTGCGCCAATGCCAGGGACACGGCTGGGCACTGCTGGCAAGGCCAGCGCCGAAGCACTGGCCAACAACAGCAGGGTGACAACCGTCCTGATCATCAATGCAGCTTGAGGGTTGGCCGCAGCGCGCGGTTGAGGCCACCAACCAGCATCATCAGCCCGGTCTTGAAGTAGCCGTGCAGGGCGATCTGGTGCATGCGGTAAAGGGACACATAGACAAAGCGGGCCAACCGCCCCTCCACCATCATCGAGCCGCGGGTCAGGTTGCCCATCAGGCTGCCCACCGTTGAATACTTGGAGAGCGACACCAGTGAGCCATGATCCTTGTAGACATAGGCCTCCAGCGGCCGTCCTTCGAGCAGCGCCAGGATATTGCGGTAGGCCTGGGTCGCCATCTGGTGCGCCGCCTGCGCCCGGGGCGGCACAAAGCCGCCGCTGGGCTGCGGACAACTAGCACAATCACCAATGGCCAGAATGCTGGGGTCACGGCTGGTTTGCAGGGTCGGCAGCACTACCAGCTGGTTGATGCGATTCGACTCCAGCCCCCCGATCTCACGCAGAAAATCCGGCGCCTTGATACCCGCCGCCCACACCATCAGGCTGGCCGGGATCAGTTCACCACTCTTGGTCATCAGCCCGTCGCTGCGCGCTTCGGTGACCATGGTCGCGGTGCGTACCTGCACCCCCAGATCGCTCAGCTCTTTGTGGGCACTAGAAGAGATGCGCTCTGGCAGCGCCGGCAAAATGCGCGGCCCGGCCTCCACCAGGGTTACCCGCAACCGTTCACGGCCGATGCGGGCAAAACCATAAGAGGAGAGCACCTCGGCCGCTTTGTGCAACTCGGCCGACAGCTCAACGCCAGTGGCGCCGCCACCCACGATGGCAATGTCGATGTTGCCCTGCTCGCCCTTGTTGCTAAGCGCCAGAAAGGCGTTCATCAGCTCTTTATGAAAACGCTCCGCCTGCTCCGGCGCGTCGAGAAAGATGCAGTGGTCACGCACACCGCTGGTGTTGAAATCGTTGGAGATACTGCCTATGGCCAGCACCAGGTAGTCATAAGGCAGGTGACGCTCGGCGACGATCTGCTGACCGGCATCATCGACGATGGGCGCCAGGCTGATGGTCTTGGTCTCGCGGTTGATGGCGCACAGACTGCCCAGCTGAAATTCAAAGTGGTGATTAAAGGCCTGAGCGCGGTAACTCAAGGCATCAATGCCGGCATCCAGCGAGCCAGTGGCCACCTCATGCAGCAGCGGTTTCCACAGGTGGGTCGATTTACGATCCACCAAGGTGACGCTGGCCCGCCCCTTGCGCCCCAGCTTGTCGCCCAGCCGGGTCGCCAGTTCCAGCCCGCCGGCGCCGCCGCCGACCACGATGATGCGAGTCTTGGTCATGATCTGCTCCGCTTAGATGGCATGACCGGCCAGCCAAAGGAGCCAGCCGCAAAAGGAGAGGCGCAAGTTCAGGCCGTCACTGCCGCCAGCTTGAATGCTTTGATCCGTTGCAGATGCTGGGCGATCTGCTTGAACTTGTGGCCCTGGGTCTCATCCCACACCACCTCGTAATAGGGGTCAAGGGCTGCGGCCGTTGGCTGCTGATCGGTGGTCTCATCGTTACGGGCCAGGATCACCAGGCTGCGGCCCCGATTCTTGGTGCGAAACTCGGTCACGCACTTGCTGGCAATATCGGCATATTCCTCGGGACGGTCGATACGGCCGACCATGTTCAGCTCAGGATGCAGGTTGGGATTAAACAGCACCGACTTGATGCCAGCGAGAAAACCGATACGCTCCGACCAATAACCACCCAGACCGACGCCACAGATGAGCGGCTGGGGGTCACTGCTACTTTCGAGGTTGCGCTGCACCTCTTTAAGCAGGTGGCTCATGTCATGGCGCGGATGGAGGGTGCTGTAGGTCACCGCCCGCACATCGGCATCGATGAACTTAAGCTGCAGTACTTTCTCGTGGTTGCCGGGACTGGTGGCATCAAAGCCATGTAGGTAGATGATCATCCGCTGCTCCGCTTGCGTCTGTCGGCCGTGGCCGCCTGTCTCTGTCAACCGCTGATCGCGGCCCGCACCGGCCGCTGGCGCCTGCGCCCCAACGGCCGCATTCGGCCGTTAGCCGGCCTGAAGTATAGCCTGCGCCTCCTGCCAGCGACGATCACTGCGCAAGGTCAGCAAACCCTCAACCCGGGCACCGCCGAGGGCCGGCAACTGCGGGCGCACCGGCGCTGGCGCCCCGCCCACCCACTCCACCACCTGTTCAGCGGCCTTGCGGTCATTGCACACCAGCAGCATGTCGCAGCCGGCCTCCAGCGCCGCAGCCGCCCGCTCGGTCACCGAGCCAGCCACATGAGCGCCGGCCATACACAGATCATCGGAGAAGATCACGCCGTCAAAGGCCAGCTCGCGGCGCAGGATCTGCTGCAGCCACAACGGCGAGAAACCGGCCGGACGCTCATCCACCGCCGGATAGATCACATGGGCAGGCATCACCGCCGCCAGCAACTGCTCTGCCATCAGCTGGCGGAACACCTCAAGATCGAGCTGGCGGATCTCCGCCTCACTGCGCCGGTCAACCGGAATGGCGATATGGGAATCTTCGCGTACGCTGCCATGACCGGGGAAGTGTTTGCCGGTGGCGCCCATGCCGGCGGCACGCATTCCCTGGATAAAGGCCCGCAGCAGCGGCACCGCCGTGGCCACCTCGGCGCTGAAGGCCCGATCGCCAATCACTTCGCTGATGCCGTGCAGATCGGCCACCGGAGCAAAGCTGATGTCGATGCCGCAGGCGCGTACTTCGCTGGCCATCACATAAGCTGCGGCTTCGGCATGGCGACAGGCGGCAGCCAGATCGCTGCTGCGTTCAAAACTGCCCATGGCCGGGATCAGGGTGAAATCGCGGCGAAAGCGCTGCACCCGCCCCCCTTCATGGTCCACCGCCAACAGCAGCTCAGGACGGACGGCGCGCACCTCGCGCACCAGCCCCAGCAGCTGGGCCTCCTCGACAAAATTGCGGGTAAACAGAATGAGGCCGCCCACCGCCGGATGGGCCAGCAGCTCACGCTCCTCGGCCTGCAGGCTGGTGGTGGTCAGATCGAGCATTACCGGACCCATGATGAAACTCCTGTGGCTGGGTGAGTCGCGCTACGCTGGCGCAGCGGGGCCAGTTCGGCCAGTAACTGATGAATAGCAAGAGACAGGTTACGCCCCGGCAGTTGCAGGGCAGCAACGGGGCGGGCCAGCACCTCAAGGGCGGCGCTGCGGCTGGCCAGCGGCCACTCGGCGGCGGCCAGCTGCCAGAGCATGGCAGCCACTGACGGCCCCTGTTTGATCAGCAGGTCGGCCAGCGCGCCGCTATG
>JAGOCY010000096.1 GCA_017998495.1 Corallincola sp. | reverse complement strand
CACTTCGGCCGCCTGCTGCCGGCCGGCCAGATTGTCGGCGACGATCGACTGCAGATCATCGACGGTATAGAGATAGGCATCGTCGAGATCTGTCACTTCAGCCTCAATATCACGGGGCACTGCCAGGTCAACCAGCAGCATCGGTTGCCGTTTACGCAGCTTGAGCGCCCGCTCTACCGCCCCCACCCCCACCACGGGTAGCGGGCTGGCGGTGGAACTGATCACCATATCGGCGCGCTCCAGCGCCCGCGGCAGATCGGAAAGCAGCACGGCCTCGCCACCGAAACGGCGGGCCAGCTCCTGGCCACGGCTGAAGGTGCGGTTGGCCACCATCAGCCGGGTTACCCCCTGTTCATGCAGGTGGCGAGCGACCAGCTCCGAGGTTTCTCCGGCACCGATCAGCAGCACCTTGAGTGGCGCCAGCGCCGGAAAGATCTGGCGTGCCAACTGCACCGCAGCATAGGCCACCGACACCGCTGCCACACCGATGCGGGTGTCACTGCGCACCTGCTTGGCGGCGGTGAAGCTCTGCTGAAACAGGCGCTGCAGGATGGAACGGACCGCACCCTGACGGCGGGCCACGGCAAAGGCCTGCTTGACCTGACCGAGGATCTGCGGCTCGCCGAGCACCATGGAATCGAGACCACAGGCCACCCGCATCAGATGGGTGACCGCCGCCAGCCCCTGATGGCAGTAGATCGCCGGTTGCAACTGCACTGCGTCCAGCTGACGCCAGCGGCCCAGCCAGCGACAGGCGTTGTCACCAAAGGCCGGTTCGGCCAACAGATAGAATTCAGTGCGGTTACAGGTGGAGAGCACCACCGCCTCAGCCACCTCCGGCTCGCGCAGCAGCGCCGCCAGTACCGCCGGCGCCTCATCCTCGGCAAAGGCCAACCGCTCGCGCAGGGCTACCGGCGCGGTGGTGTGGTTAATGCCGATGACGATAGGCTGCATGGGGCTGGTGCTGGCTCGAACTGCTGGCGAAAACGGCGCAGTTTACCCTGCCTGCCGGCCCAATCAAAACGCTCGGCGCCGACCAGCCCCGCCGCTATACTGCCGCACCCAATGCCATCAACGCTGCACGCCCCCATGCAACGCTCGCTGCTCCTGCTGCTGATACTGCTGACCCTGCTCGCTGGCTGTGAGACCACGCCACCGCTGCCGCCGGTTACTGCCATCGATTCGCCCGCCTATCGTGAGCGTCAGCAGCGGCTCGGCCAAGTCGTCACTTGGTCGCTGCAGGGGCAGGTGGCGATCAGCCACAGTGATGGCAGCCTCAACGGCCAACTGCGCTGGCAGCAACAGCGGCAGGCGCTGGATGTCGCCCTGCGTGACCCCTTCGGCCGCACCAAACTCAAGGTGATCAGCGATGGCCAGCATGCCAGCCTGACCGTCGATGATGACCACTACGAGAGCGATGATGCCGAAGCCCTGCTCAAGGATGTCGCCGATCTCAATCTGCCGCTGTCGGCGCTGCCCGGCTGGCTGCGCGGCGCCGCCGGCGATGAGTGTCTGCTAACGGCTGAAGCCAGCCCAGCGGGCGAGCCAGCAATGCTGATCTGCGATATCGACGGCAGCCGCTGGCAGGTCACCTATTTGAGCTATCGCCAGGTCGGCAACGAGTTCCTGCCGCGTAAACTGGAGATCAACGGCCCCGACCTGCTGCTGAAACTGGCCGTCGGCCGCTGGAACCACCCGCTGTGATCCTGACCCTGCCGGCCCCGGCCAAACTCAACCTGTTCCTGCATATCGTGGGGCGCCGTGCTGATGGCTATCACCTGCTTGAGACCCTGTTCCAGTTCCTCGATTTTGGCGATGAGCTGAGCTTCTCACCTGCAGCCAGCCTCAGTCTGAGCGGCGACTGTGGTGGTGTAGCCAGCGACGATAACCTGATCCTGCGTGCCGCCCGCCTGCTCCAGCAGCACAGTGGCTACAGCGCCGGGGCCGCCATCACGCTGACCAAGCACATTCCGATGGGGGCGGGCCTGGGCGGCGGCTCCTCAGATGCCGCGACTACCCTGCTCGCCCTCAACCGCCTGTGGCAACTGGATCTACCGCTCACCACCCTGGCTGCGCTGGGGTTACAGTTGGGTGCCGATGTGCCGGTGTTTGTGCACGGTTTTGCCGCCCTGGCCCGTGGCGTGGGCGAGCAGCTGAGCCCGGTTACTCCGGCCGAAGATCACTATCTGGTGGTGTTTCCCGGGGTCGCCATTAACACTGGCGCCTTGTTTGGCGCCCCTGAGCTGCCGCGGTCGACCCCGCCACTGACCGAGCCGCCAACAGATCCCTGGCAACTGGCCAATGATTGCGAAGGAACAGCCTGCGCCCGCTTCCCCGAAGTTGAAAAGGCGCGGAGCTGGTTGCTAAACTTCGCGCCGACGCGCATGACCGGCACCGGAAGTTGCCTGTTTGCCCGTTTTCCGACAGCCGCTGAGGCTCAGCGTTGTGCCGAGCAACTGCCTGCCAACTGGCAAGGCTGGGTCTGTCGGGGATGCAACCTTTCGCCGCTGCATGCAGCACTGGCCCGTTGCGAAGCGCACAGATAGACGATGTTATTGGGGTGTCGCCAAGCGGTAAGGCAGCGGATTCTGATTCCGCCATTCCCAGGTTCGAATCCTGGCACCCCAGCCATTTCGCCCTACGCCCTCTAAGGAGCACCCCGTGTCTGCGATGAAGATTTTTGCCGGCAACGCCACCCCTGACCTGGCGCGCAAGATTGCCGAGCGCCTCTACACCAAGCTCGGTGATGCCTCAGTCGGCCGCTTCAGCGACGGCGAAATCAGCGTCCAGATCAACGAGAACGTGCGTGGTCTCGACATCTTTATCATTCAGTCCACCTGCGCCCCGACCAACGACAACCTGATGGAGTTGATCGTCATGATCGACGCCCTGCGTCGTGCTTCGGCTGGCCGCATCACGGCGGTGATCCCCTACTTCGGTTATGCCCGCCAGGATCGCCGCGTGCGCTCCCAGCGTGTGCCGATCACCGCCAAAGTAGTGGCCGACTTCCTCTCCAGCGTCGGCGTCGACCGGGTGGTGACCGTCGATCTGCACGCCGAGCAGATCCAGGGCTTCTTCGATGTGCCGGTGGACAATGTATTCGGCACCCCGATCCTGCTTGAAGATCTGCGTCGCAAGCAGCTGGACGCCCCTATTGTGGTGTCGCCAGATATTGGCGGCGTGGTCCGCGCCCGGGCCATGGCCAAACTGATGGACGACATCGATCTGGCGATCATCGACAAGCGCCGTCCGCGCGCCAACGAATCCCAGGTGATGAACATCATCGGTGATGTCGAAGGCCGTGACTGTATTCTGGTCGACGACATGATCGACACCGGCGGCACCCTGTGCAAAGCCGCCATTGCCCTCAAGGAGCGTGGTGCCAAGCGGGTGTTTGCCTACGCCACCCATGCGGTGTTCTCCGGCAACGCTGCGGCCAACATCAAGAACTCGGTCATCGATGAAGTAGTGATCACCGATACCATCCCGCTGCACCCGGCGATGGCAGCCCTGCCCAACGTGCGTCAGCTGACCATGAGCGGGCTGCTGGCCGAAGTGATCCGCCGCGTTTCCAACGAAGAATCGATCTCGGCGATGTTCTCTTAACCAGCGCTACTGGCTGACTGAGGGCGCCTGCGGGCGCCCTTATTGTTTATGCGCCGACGGTGCGTTGAGCCTCAGGGGTTGCGGTGCTATCATGCCGCGCCTTTTTCATCCGCCCGTGGTCGCGACGGGCACCTATGGCTGCAAAAGGCGCTCTTTCAATCAGGAGTCCAACTAATGTCTACCACTATCGTTCTCAATGCCTCCGTCCGCGCGGACAAGGGGAAAGGTGCGAGCCGCCGCCTGCGTCACGCTGACAAAGTGCCTGCCATCATCTATGGCGGCAACGAAGCAGCCCAGTCGCTGGAGCTGGACCACGCCAAAGTGATCCTGCTGGCCAACCAGGAAGCCTTCTACACCCACATCCTGACCCTCAACGTCGATGGCAAGCCGGTTCAGGCTCTGCTCAAAGACATGCAGCGTCACCCGTTCAAGCCGAAGATCCTGCACATGGATTTCCAGCGCGTTGATGGCGAGCACGCCCTGCACACCCGCATCCCGCTGCACTTCATCAACGAAGACAGCGCTCCAGCGGTGAAAGCGGGCGGCAAGGTTCAGCACCTGGCCACCGACGTGGAAATCACCTGTCTGCCGAAGGATCTGCCAGAGTTCATCGCGGTTGACGTCGCCACTGTTGAGCTGGGCCAGACCCTGCACCTGTCCGACCTGAAGCTGCCGGCTGGCGTGACTCTGGTTGAACTGGCCAAGGGCGCTGATCACGATCAGGCTGTGGTCTCCGTTCTGCTGCCGCGTGGCAGCAGCGAAGAAGCTGCCGCGCAGTAACTGACGCGGAGCTCGTGGCGTGAGTGGACGCGTCAAGCTGTTGGTAGGGCTGGGTAATCCTGGCCCTGAGTATGCAGCCACGCGCCACAACGCCGGTGCCATGCTGGTGGAGCAGCTCGCCCGCCAGCACGGCACTACCCTCTCCCCTGAGAGCAAGTTTTTTGGCCTGACCGCCCGTATCACCCTGGCCGGACAGGATCTGCGTCTGCTCGTCCCCACCACCTTCATGAATCGTAGCGGCCAGGCCGTACAGGCAATGGCAGCCTTCTATCGCATCACCATTGATGAACTGCTGGTGGCCCATGACGAACTGGATCTGGCACCGGGTGTCGCCCGCCTGAAGCTGGGTGGCGGCCACGGTGGCCATAATGGCCTCAAAGACATCATCGCCCGCTGTGGCGGCCCCGAATTCCTGCGCCTGCGCCTGGGGATCGGCCACCCCGGCCACAAGTCGCAGGTCACAGGTTTCGTGTTAGGCCGTGCCCCTCAAAGCGAGCAGGCGCTGCTCGATGGCGCCATTGATGCGGCCATCGACAGCCTGCCTCTGCTCAATCGCGACGGCCTCGTAGCCGCCCAGCACAAGTTACACAGCGTTCGCCCCTCCACCTGAGACGAGGACCACCATGGGTTTCAAATGCGGCATCGTCGGCCTGCCCAATGTCGGCAAATCGACCCTTTTTAACGCCCTGACCAAAGCCGGTATCGAAGCCGCCAACTTCCCGTTCTGCACCATCGAGCCCAATACCGGCGTGGTGCCAGTGCCGGATGTCCGTCTCGATCAGCTGGCGGCGATCGTCAAACCACAGCGTGTGGTCCCCACCACCATGGAGTTCGTCGATATTGCCGGTCTGGTCAAAGGGGCCTCCAAGGGTGAAGGTCTGGGCAACCAGTTCCTGGCCAACATCCGTGAAACCGATGCCATCGGCCATGTGGTGCGCTGCTTCGACGATGACAACATCATCCATGTCGCCGGCAAGATCAGCCCCAAAGATGACATCGAAGTGATCAACATGGAGCTGGCGCTGGCGGATCTGGACAGCGCCGAGCGCGCCTTCAATCGCGTCAACAAGAAAGCCCGGCTGGGTGATAAAGATTCAAAAGTCGAAGCCGAAGCGCTGCAGAAGATCCTCGCCGGGCTGCAGGACGGCAAGATGATCCGCGCCATCAAGCTCAATGATGACGAGAAGGCGGCCGTGGCCTACATCAACTTCCTCACCGGCAAGCCGACCATGTATATCGCCAACGTGGCCGAGGATGGTTTCGAAAACAACCCGCTGCTCGATGAAGTGCGGGCCATTGCCGCCGCCGAAAATGCCATTGTGGTGCCGGTCTGTGCTGCCATCGAGGCTGAGATCGGCGAACTGGACGAGGAGGAAAAGAAAGAGTTCCTCGATAGTCTGGGGCTCGACGAGCCGGGTCTCAACCGCGTCATTCGCGGCGGTTATGAGCTGCTGCACCTGCATACCTACTTCACCGCCGGGGTGAAGGAAGTGCGGGCCTGGACCATCCCGGTCGGCGCCACCGCGCCCAAGGCCGCCGCCAAGATCCACACCGATTTCGAGAAAGGCTTCATCCGCGCCGAAGTGATCGGTTTTGATGACTTTATCGCCTATAAGGGTGAGCAGGGAGCCAAAGACGCCGGTAAGTGGCGCCTGGAAGGCAAGGATTACATCGTCAAAGACGGCGATGTAGTGCACTTCCGCTTTAACGTCTGAGTAGCCAAGCCGTTTTCCTG
>JAGOCY010000095.1 GCA_017998495.1 Corallincola sp. | reverse complement strand
GGCAGCGCCGCCAACTTCAACGAGCTGCGCTTCGAAGATGAGAAAGGCAAAGAACTGCTGGCGCTGCAGGCCGAGAAAGATCACGAACTGCTGGTCAAAAACGATCAGCGCGATCAGGTGAAGCATGACCGCATCGCCAAAGTGGATAACAACGATAGCCTGAAAGTGGGCAAGAAGTTGCTGGTCGATGTTGGACAGGAGATCACCATCCAGACCGGGGCTGCCAGCATCACTATGAAGAGTGACGGCACTATCGCCATCAAAGGCACCCAGATCGAGATCAAGGGTTCAACCATTGCCCTCAAGGCGGCAAAGATCTCGCTTAACTAAGGGCTGCCTGACCATTCACGGAAGAGGGTTCAGGAATGAGGGGTAACACTGCGGCGGCCAGGCACCATTGGCCTGCCGAGCAACAGACGGCCGTGGCCAGCGAGCGGCTGCTGCCGCCACTGCGCGATGAGCTGGCATGGTGGTTGGCTCAGCGTGATGCCACCGCCACTGCCCGGCACACAACCCGGCTGCAGCTGGCGCGTTTTGATCAACAGTTCCAACAATGGTTTGCGGCACTGGATAGCCAGGAACGTAGCGCCCTGCAGGCGATGAGCGCCGAGGCGGGCAATGGCTGGCCAGTGGCAGCCGCCAGTGGTGGGGATGAGCTGCGGATGACCGCACCACTGGCGGTGCAGTTGGCGGAGTACAGCACCCGCGCCGAACTGGCATGGCTGGATCTGCGCCAGCAGGCGCTGGTCTGTTGCTGGCAGGGGGAGTGGCAACCCGCCAGCCAGCTGCTGGTGGCAGCTGATCGCCTGGGGTTGGTGCAGGCGTTGGCGCACCCCTCAGAGCTGGTAGCGCGGTGCCAGGAGTGGCTGTCCGCTAACCAGCCTCTGAGTGACAGCGATCTGCACTGGCTGGGGGCGGCTGCCAGCGAAGCCGACGCGCCAGCGCTGGTGAGTCTGTTGGCACGCAGTCGCTCGGCTCAGGCCGCTATCGCGGTGGCGGCTGCATCGGGCTGGTGCCGCTTTGTCCCTTGGCTGTCGGAGCTGCTTGGTGTTTCCAGCTTGCGCCAGGAGGTGTTTGCGGCGCTGGAGTTGCTGCTCGGTGAACAGATGGTCAACCTGCTACCCAGTGCGGTACTGGCAGAAGAGCAGCCGTGGCTGGATGATGACGCAGTTAACCTGCTGCAACGGCAGTTGAGCCGGCGCTGGCAGGCGCCTCAAGGGGCCCGGCTGCTGGCTGGTCGGCCGTTGCGCAAGGAGGCCCTGGCCGACACTTGGCGGCTGGGCTGCGGCCCACAGCGTAACGTGGCAGCCGCCCACCTGTGGTTGCAGGGCAACTGTCGCTGGCAACCGGCCGCCGCCTGGCTGGGAGGATTATGGCCCTGCGCCTGAGCGACCATGGCCGCCACCAGTGCCCGCTGGCAGCAGATGCCGATCTGTCGGCCACGGCGCGCGCTCTGGCCCAACTGGCGCATACCATTCCCGCAGCCATCAATGCTGATGCCATCTGCTGGCTGTTCGGTGAGCATGATGATAGCGAGCAGGCGCAACTGGTGGCGTCTTTGACCCACTATCTGCCCCAATGGCAACAGCATCAGTCGCTTTATCTACCCTTTGGCGCTGCTGCGGTGACAGCACTGCTGGCCCGGCCTCCGGCGGGTGAACGTTGGTTGCTGCTGGCCGTTGATCGGCTGCCTGCAGAGGGCGGCACGCTGCAGCTGCAGCTTAGCTGGCAGTTGTGGCAGCGCAGCGACCATGGCTTGCTGCTGCAGTCTTTGGTGGTTGGTATCGCCGGCCAGCGGCTGGAGCTGGCGATTGCCGACCTCTTCGCCCAGCTCCGCGACCAGCTGGTTGGTACCCTGAATGGCGCCATTCTGCCGGCCCATGCCTGTGAGCTATGGGCGGGTGCTTTTGTCGCGCTGGAGGGGCGCATTGATGGCGCCACCGATTATCGCTTCCCGGCCTTGCCGACCCACTCGGCTACTGCTGGCGCTGGCCTTGACGCATTGCTGTTGCTCTATCAGCAGTTCAGCCGTGGCTGGTGGTTTGGTCAGGCGCTGATGCTGACACTGGCCGAACGGCGCCATGCCGGTGCCTTGATCGCACGTTGGGGTGGCAGTTAAGCAGCCATCAAGCTGTCATCTGAGGTTGGCAGGCTAGGCTTAACCCTCAGCAGGAGCAGCGATGAGTCACTTGAGCGAGCGCTTGCCTGAACTCGTTTTGCTGCACCAGCTGATAGCGCGCGGTGAGCGCTGGCTCAAGGTCGAAACTCTGGCCACAGTCGCCGATCTGCCCACCGCTCAGCCGTTGCCGGTCTATGCCTTGACCTTGGGCCATGATGGCCCTAGTCAGCCCACTTTAGTGTTAGTGGGTGGTGTCCATGGGCTGGAACGGATCGGTACCCAGGTGGTGCTGGCCTGGCTGCAGAGTCTGCTGGGGCGGATTGAGTGGGATTTGAGTCTGGCACCGCTACTACAAGGGATGCGCATCGTGCTGCTGCCGCTGCTCAATCCGGCCGGCATGGCGGCTAGCCGGCGCTCCAACGGTGACGGGGTGGACCTGATGCGTAATGCCCCCATCGACAGCCAGGAACCGACGGCCTGGTTGGTGGGTGGGCATCGTCTCAGCCGTCATCTGCCCTGGTATCGCGGCCCGGCCGGCAGCCCGATGGCGGCTGAGTCCCAGGCGCTGTGCAGCAAACTGGAGCAGTTAACCGCCACCAGCCCCTGTACCCTGGTGCTGGACTGCCATTCCGGCTTTGGCCTGCATGACCGCCTGTGGTTTCCCTATGCCCGCAGCCGCTGGCGGCCGGTGGCCCATCTGGCCGAGTTGTTCCGGTTACGATTGTTGCTGCAGCAGAGTCATCCTCACCATGACTACAGGTTTGAGCCTCAGGCGCGCCATTACACCTGTCACGGCGATCTCTGGGACTATCTCTATGACCGGGCTGTGGCCCGTCATCAGCTGCTACTGCCATTGACCCTGGAGATGGGCTCGTGGCGCTGGGTCAAAAAGGCTCCACTGCAGCTGCGCCATGCCATCGGCCTGTTTCATCCGATCCAGCCCCATCGTACCCAACGGGTGCTGCGCCGCCATTTGCTGCTGATCGACCTGCTGCTGCGCGCTACCTTTTCCTGGCAGCAGTGGACCGGCGATGAGCAGCGGGCCGCATGGGAAGAGCAGGCGAGGACACTCTGGTATGGCTGAGCACGAAGCAATGCGCACTGTGGTGCTGCTGCGTGGGCTGATGCGTGAAGCCCGCCACTGGGGCGATTTTGCCGCCCAGCTGCAGCAGGCATTGGCCCGGCCGGTGGTGGCCCCGGATCTCGCGGGTAATGGCCAACGCTGGCGGGCGACCTCGCCGCTGACCATTAGCGCCATGGTCGAGGATCTGCGGACCCAGCTAGGGGCCGCGCCTCACCCTTACCTGCTGGTGGCGCTGTCATTGGGCGGGATGGTTGCGCTGAGCTGGGCGCAACGTTATCCGCAGGAAGTGGCGGGGCTGGTGGTCATCAACAGTAGTGCCCGGCCACTGTCGCCGTTGTGGCAGCGGTTGCGACCTGGCAGCTGGCCGGCGCTGCTGGCGCAGGGGCTGCACCCTGCCGCACACCGTGAGCAGGGGATCTGGCAGCTGACCAGTAACCGTCCGCCTGATCCGGCCGTGGTCGCCTGCTGGCAACACTGGGCCAACGAATGCCCGGTCAGCGTTGGTAATGGGGTCCGTCAACTGTGGGCGGCCAGCCGCTACCGTGTGCTGGAGGGACCACGCCAGCCGATGCTGGTGTTGACCAGCAGGGGGGACCGGCTGGTCGACTGGCGCTGCAGCAACGCCTTGGCCAGCCGCTGTGGCGCGGCATTACAGGTTCATCCTGACGCCGGCCATGATCTGCCGCTCGATGATGGCCGCTGGTGCGTTGGCCACATCGCTGACTGGTGGCAACTCAGTCAGCCATGCCCAGCGGTCTGAGCAGGGCTTCGATATCCTCATCACTGAGGCTGCTGAGCTGATTGGTGGCGCCATGGATGCCGTCGGCCAGTGCCTGTTTACGCCCCTGCATCGCCAGGATCTGCTCCTCAACGGTGCCGCTGGTCACCAGCTTGTAGACAAATACCGGCTTGTCCTGGCCGATACGATGAGCGCGATCGGTGGCCTGGTTTTCGACCGCCGGGTTCCACCAGGGGTCATAGTGGATCACGGTGTCGGCAGCGGTCAGGTTGAGGCCAACACCGCCGGCCTTGAGACTGATCAGAAACAGCGGCACGGCGCCACTCTGGAACTTGTTGACCAGCGCCTCGCGGTTGCGGCTGCTGCCGGTGAGCTTGAGATAGGGGATCGCCAGCTCGTCGGCCAGTTCGCCGATCAGCCCTAGCATCTCCACAAACTGCGAGAACAGCAGCACTCGCCGCCCCTCGGCGACCAGCCCGGGCAACAGCTCGGCCAGATGGTCGAGTTTGGCTGAGTCACTGACCTGACGGGCGGCATCGAGTTTGACCAGACGCGGATCGCAGCACACCTGACGCAGCTTAAGTAGGGCATCGAGCACCAGGATCTGGTTACGCTGGGCGCCGCGGCTGGCGATGGCGCTCTGCACTTCACGGGTGACCGCCACCCGTACCGTTTCATAGAGATCGCGCTGCGCCCCCTCGAGATCGATGGATCTGAGGATCTCAGTCTTGGCCGGTAGTTCGGCTACCACTTCGGCTTTGGTGCGACGCAGCAGGAAGGGGGCAACACGGCGAGCCAGCTGGGCCGCCCGCTCCGTATCACCAGCTTTCTCAATCGGTACCCGATAGAGGCGAGCAAAGCGCTGCTGTTCGCCGAGTAAGCCAGGCATCAGGAAGTCGAACAGGCTCCACAGCTCACCAAGGTTGTTCTCCAGCGGTGTGCCAGACAGACAGAGGCGATGGCGCGCCTTGATCAGGCGTACCGCCTCGGCCACCTGGGTGCGGCGGTTTTTGATCACCTGGGCCTCGTCCAGCACCAGCAGGTGAAAGGGCGGTTTGGCATAGCGCTGCAGATCGCGCACCAGCAGCGGATAGCTGGTGATCACCAGATCGGCGTCATCCAGTCGCTCGAACTCGCCATGACGGTCGCTGCCGTGCAGTACCAGCAGTTTCAGAGCGGGGGCAAAGCGCCGCGCTTCGGCGCGCCAGTTGCCAACCACACTGGTGGGGGTGACCACCAACGCTGGTGCCGTCAGCCGCCCGGCCTGCTTCTCGATGAGGATATGGGCCAAGGTCTGCAGGGTTTTGCCCAGCCCCATGTCATCGGCGAGGATGCCGTTAAGGTTGGCCTGGCGCCAGAACTGCAGCCGTGCCAGCCCCTGGCATTGGTAATGGCGCAAGGTGGCCGTAAAGCCCGGAGGTGTGGTAACTGGCGGCAACTGGTCAAGCTGGCGCAACTGCTGCAGATAGCCATCGAGGGCCTTGGGGGCGCGCCAGCTGAGGCCATCACCTTGCACCAGTGACCAGACGTTGAGGGTGGTCAGGCTCAGCTTTTTGCTGGCCTTGCTGCGCCCCTCCATCAGCTCCTGCAGGGTGGTGACGATGGTGGTCAGGCGGGCAGCTGGAATACGCACGATCTGGCGGCGGCCATCACGCCGCGGCAGATTAAGCAGGTAATGCTGATCGGCGGTCAAACTGCCGGCCTGAACGGCGGCCAGCAGCATCGGTAGCAGCTCGTGGCGTTCGCCGTCGATGTCGATACCCAGGGCCAGATCAAACCAGCCGCCCTGGCGGGTCTCCTGTAGCTCGGCGTCGATCGCCGGATCATCCACCAGCTCCAACAACTCACCGCTCTGCTCCCACTGCCAGCCGGCCTCAACAAACGCCGGCAGGCGATTGATACGCCAGTCGAGCCAACGGTTGAGATCGACATTGCCAAAGCCATGTAATGGCCGGTCGCGGCTGGAGCCGGGCAGGATGATGGTGTTGAGTTCGCGCTCCAGTTGGTCGCGATAGTCCTGCTCCAGCTCCGGATGGCGTAGCAACAGGCTGCCGTCGGGCTGCGGCAGGTGGGGGCTGTGGTCATCGCTGCTGACCAGCTGCTGGCCATAGCGAAACCAGAGGGTGATCCCGTCCAGATGAGGTTGAGACAGATCGAGATTGCCGATCCGCAGCAGTGGC
>JAGOCY010000094.1 GCA_017998495.1 Corallincola sp. | reverse complement strand
TGGTCAGGGTGGTAGCGTCGCTGACGCTGGCGTTGATAAATACCCCTTCGCCGATGAAGTTGGCCACCAGCCGGTTGGCCGGCTCATGGTAGAGGGTATAGGGGCTGGCCCACTGCTGCAGCTTTCCGGCTGCCACCACGCCCACCTGATCGGCCATGGCAAAGGCCTCCTGCTGGTCGTGGGTAACCAGCAGCGCGGTGGTGCGCTGGGCGCGCAGCAGTTCGCGCAGTTCGCTGGCCAGTCGGGTACGCAGTTCGCTGTCGAGACTGGCAAAGGGCTCGTCGAGCAGCAGCAGCCGTGGCTTGGGGGCCAGTGCCCGGGCCAGGGCCACCCGTTGCTGCTGGCCGCCAGAAAGCTGGTGGGGCCAGCGCTGGCCTAACCCCTCCAGGCCGACCAGCGCCAGCAGCTCGGCTACTCGCGCCTTGCGCTCGCTGCGGCTGAGCGCGGCGAGGCCGAAAGCGATGTTGTCGGCCACCCGCAGGTGGGGGAAGAGGGCGTGGTCCTGAAACATCAGGCCGATGCCGCGCTGGTGCGCTGGCCACAGATAATCGCGACTGCTGACCACCACCCCGTCGACGGCGATATGGCCGGACTGGGGCGGCACAAAGCCGGCGATGGCGCGCAGCAGCGACGACTTGCCCGAGCCGGAGGCACCGAGCAGAGCACCGATGGCGCCGCTGCGCAGCTCAAAGCTGACATCGCTGACCACACTTTGGCCATCAAAGGCGAGGCTGAGCTGATGGAGGGCGAGTACCGGCAGGGTCATGACGGCTGGCTCCGGCCGCGCCCCAGCATCACCACCGGCAGCAGGCCGGCGGCAACAATGGCCAGCGCCGGCAAGGCCGCGCGCTGCCACTCCCCTTCGGAGGTCATCTCAAACACGCGCACCGCCAAGGTGTCCCAGCCAAAGGGACGGGTCATCAGGGTAATGGGCATCTCTTTCATCACATCCACAAAGCAGAGCAGGGCGGCGGTGGTGATACTGGGGGCGAGCAGCGGCAGGTGCAAGCGCCACAGCCGTCGCCAGCCGACGACGCCGAGACTGGCCGCCGCCATCTCCTGGGCTGGGCTGATGCGCTGCAGGCCAGCCTGCAAGGGGGCCAGGCCAACACTTAAAAAGCGGGTAGCCAGCCCCAGCAGAATCAGCAGCAGGGTGCCTTTGAGCAGGGTCGGGCTGCTGCTGCCGGTGACAACCAGCAACTGCTGGTCGAGCCACTGCATGGGGATAAAAAAGCCCACTGCCAGTACCGCACCGGGCATGGCATAGCCGGTGGCTGACAGCTGCACCAGCAGGCTGGCTGCCGGCCGCTGCAGCTGGCGTTCGCCATAGGCCAGCAGCAGGGCCAGCATCACCACCAGCATCGCTGCCAGCGCCGCCAGCAGCAGCGAGTTGAGGATGAACGCCGGAAAGCGGCTATCGAGGTCGGTGGCGGCGCTAGCCCAGCCCCAACTGAGCAGTTGGCCCAGCGGCAGGCCAAAGGCCAGCAGCCAGACCAGAGCGCACAGGGAGCAGGCGAGGGCACTGCGCCAACCGCGTAGCCGGGTGACGGCCAGTGGCTGGCTGCGGCTGCCACTGTAGCGGCGCTGGCCGCGCTGCCAGCGCTCGATGGCCATCAGCAGCAGCGCCAGCATCACCACTACGGCGGCGATCTGGCTGGCCGCCGTCAATGAAAACAGCCCTGACCAGGCTTTGTAGATGGCCACACTCAGGGTCTCGAGATTGAACACACTGACCGCGCCAAAGTCGGCCAGGGTCTCCATGGTCACCAGCAGGGCGGCGGCCACCAGCGCCGGGCGTGTAGCCGGCATCACCACCCGCCACCAGCGCTGCCAGGGGCGTAGCCCAAGGCTGGCGGCCACCTCCAGCGCCTGCTGGCTGTGGCTGGCAAAGGCATCGCGGGCGAGCAGGTAGACATAGGGGTAAAAACTGAGGCTGAGCACCACAATGGCACCGCCAAGGCTGCGTATCTCAGGCAGCCGCAGCTCTGGCCACCACAGCCGCAGCTGTGATTGCAGCGGCCCGCTGAAATCAAGCAGCCCCACCATGACAAAGGCCAGCACATAAGCCGGCATGGCCAGCGGCAGCATCAGCGCCCAGCGCCAGAGGCCGTGGCCAGCAAAACGGTAACGGGCGATGAGCCAGGCCAGCGGCACGCCAAGGATCAGGCTGCCAGCCACCACCCCCAGCGCCAGCAGCACCGTGATGGTGGTGGCCTGGGGCAGGACGTAGTCGCGCAGATGCGGCCAGTGGTCATGGGCCGGGGCCAGCCAGCTGGCCAGCACCACCCATTGCGGCAGGGTCATGACCAGCACGCACAACGCCAGACCCAGCCACCAGCGGCTGGGTCGGGCAAGGCGGGGTAGGGTCTGGCTGAACAGCACTGGCTTGACCCTTGTTGGCGCGCGGGGCGCTGTTACTTGTAGCCGGCGCGGTCCATCAGCTTGACGGCCGCCGCCTGCAACTGGCCGGCGGTGGCCACGTTAAGCAGGTTCGCCTTGTACTCACCCCAGCCCTGAACCGTGGTGGCGGGGGCCACCTGCGGGTTGACCGGGTACTCGTAGTTGGCGTCGACAAACAGGTTCTGGGCGGCCGGCGAGGCCAGCCATTCCAGCAGTTTCACCGCCTCGTCACGGTGCGGCGCGTGGCGGGTAAGGCCGGCGCCGGCGATGTTGACATGGGTGCCGTCGCTCGCCTGGTTGGCCCAGAACAGCTTGACCGGCAGCTCCGGCTTTTTGGCCAGCAGGCGGCCGTAGTAGTAGGTGTTGGCGATGCCCACCGCGCACTGGCCGGCGGCAATGGCTTCCAGCAGTTTGGTGTCATCGGCAAAGGGCGGTGCGGCCAGATTGGCCACCCAGCCTTTGACCACGCTTTCCGTTTTCTCTTCGCCATGAGCGGCGATCATCATCGCCACCAGCGACTGGTTGTAGACCTTTTTGCTCGAGCGCAGGCAGAGCTTGCCCTGCCACTTGGGCTCGGCCAGGGCTTCATAGCTGGACAGCTGGTCGGCGCTGGTCAGGCTTGGGTTAAAGAACAGGGTGCGGGCGCGCACCGACAGCCCGAACCAGCGGTTGTCCGGATCACGCAGATGAGCGGGCACAGCAGCATCAAGGGCCTTGGACTGCACCGGCTGCAGCAGCCCCTGCTCGGCCGCTTGCCACAGGTTGCCGGCATCGACGGTGAGCAGCAGATCGGCCGGCGATGAGGCCCCTTCCTGCTGCAGGCGGGTCAGTAGCGGTGCTTCCTTGTCGGTGATGAAGTTCACTTTCACCCCGGTGGCCTGGGTGTAGGCGTCAAACACCGGCTTGATCAGCTGCTCGTTACGGGCGGAATAGACCACAACTTCGGCCGCCAGCAGCGGCGCGGCGGTGGTGAGGGCGGCACACAACAGGGTCAGACGGCGCAATAGAGGCATGGCTCTCTCCGGGGGTAAGCGAAACGGGAACTCACTATAAACGCGAATTGATGTCATTAAAACAGCTGGTCGGCAGGGCCGTGGCGAGTAGCTGCCGTTGCACCGCATTGGTCGCTGCCGCTTACACCGGTACGGGTTCTCCCCAGCAAGGGGGCAGCCAATGCCCCAATATGGAGCACTTCAATCTTGTTGCACCTTAATCATGCGGCGCAAGGCCCTGAATTGGCGCAGCTTGCTTCAAGCTACCCCAAAAGAGGGATTCGTGGCGCATGGCCCGCTCTTTGCTTTTTCTCCGCTATCAGCCCGGAGGAACCTTATGGCCAAAGTCGCCCTGCCACCCGCTGGCCACTATGACGAAATGCTCGGCGCAGATGGTCACTGTCGTCCTCACTACCAGCCTTACGGGGACTGGTTGAATCAAACCTCGGTTCAGACCCTCAACAACAAGCGGCGCAAGGCCGATCTGCTGTTTCATCGCGTCGGTATCACCTTTAACGTCTACGGCGACGCCGAGGGGGCGGAGCGCCTGATCCCGTTTGATGCCATTCCACGCATCATTCCGGCCGGCGAATGGCGTGCGCTGGAGAAGGGGCTGCTGCAGCGGGTGACCGCGCTCAACCTGTTTCTGCATGACATCTACCATGAGCAGAAGATCCTCAAGGCGGGGCTGGTGCCGGCTGAGCAGGTGCTGAGCAATGCCCAGTACCAGGCGGCGATGCAGGGGCTGGATCTGCCCGGCGGCATCTACGCCCATATCACCGGCGTTGATGTGATCCGCAATAACGACGGCCATTACTACGTGCTGGAGGACAACCTGCGCACCCCCTCGGGCGTCTCCTACATGCTCGAGAACCGCAAGATGATGATGCGTCTCTACCCCGAGGCCTTCAGTCAGCAGGCGGTGGCGCCGGTGGAACACTATCCCAACCTGCTGCTCGATACGCTGCGCAGCGCCAGCCGGGTCGACAACCCCTGTGTGGTGGTGATGACGCCCGGCCGTTACAACAGCGCCTATTTCGAGCATGCCTTCCTCGCCCAGCAGATGGGGGTGGAGCTGGTGGAAGGGGTGGATCTGTTTGTGCGCGATGGGCATGTGTTTATGCGTACCACCCTTGGTCCCAAGCAGGTGGATGTGATCTACCGGCGCATTGACGACGGCTTCCTTGATCCGCTGGCGTTCCGCGCCGATTCGATGATTGGGGTGCCGGGGCTGCTGTCGGTCTATCGTCAGGGCAATGTGATCCTGGCCAACGCCATCGGCACCGGGGTCGCCGACGACAAGTCGATCTACCCCTATGTCGATGAGATGGTGCGCTTTTATCTGGGGGAAGAGCCGCTGCTGGCCAATGTTCCCACCTATCAGTGCCGCAAGGCCGACGAGCTCTCCTATGTGCTGGCCAACATGGAGCAGCTGGTGGTCAAGGAGGTTCATGGTGCTGGCGGTTACGGCATGCTCATTGGCCCCAAGGCCACCAAGGCCGAGATCGCCGAGTTCCGTACTCTGGTCAAAGCCAAGCCGGAGCAGTACATCGCCCAGCCGACCCTGTGTCTGTCCAGCTGCCCCACCTTTGTCGATGAGGGCATTGCCCCCCGTCACATCGACCTTCGTCCGTTCGTCCTCTCCGGTCGCAATGGCCCGCGGGTGGTGCCCGGCGGCTTGACCCGGGTGGCCCTCAAGGCCGGTTCGCTGGTGGTCAACTCGTCGCAGGGCGGCGGCACCAAAGACACCTGGGTTCTGGAGGATGAATCATGCTGAGCCGCACCGCCGCCCATCTCTACTGGATGGCCCGCTACATGGAGCGGGCGGAAAACCTGACCCGCATGCTCAAGGTCACCCAGACCTTTTCATTGATGCCGTCGAGCCGCAGTGGCCGTCAGGAGATCACCGCGCCCTTGATCATCACCGGTGCCGTCGAGGATTTCAGCGACCGCTATGGCGAGCCGACCATGGCCTCGGTGCTGCGCTATTTCGTGTTTGACGACAGCCACCCCGGTTCCATCGTCAGCTGCATTAAGGCTGCGCGTGAGAATGGCCATGCAGTGCGCGGCAGCGTCACCAGCGAGGTGTGGGAGAGCCTGAACGCCACCTATCTGGAGATGCGCAAGTGGCTCAAGGAGGGGGTGGATGAGTCGGAGATCGAAACCTTCTTCGACTTCATCATGGAGCGTAGCCAGCTGTTTCTGGGGGCGGTCAGCTCCACCGTACTGCGCAACGACGTGCATCGCTTCATCACCGTCGGCACCGCCGTCGAGCGGGCTGACAACACCGCACGCATGCTCGATGTGAAATATCAGGTGATGAAGCCGCTGCGCAAAGAGAGTGACCGCGCCACCGATTATTACCACTGGGGAACCTTGCTGCGGGCGTTGTCGGCGTTTGAGGCCTATCACGTCATCTATGGCGATCAGATCACCGCCGAACAGGTGGCCGAGCTGCTGATCCTGCGCTCGGATCTGCCCCGCTCGCTGCGCGCCTGTGTCAGCACCCTGGCCACCACCCTGCCGCAGATCGAGGGCAGTGCCGGTCTTGCGGCCAAGCGGCTGACCGCCGAGCTGCACGCCGCGCTGCGCTATGGCGATCTTGAATATTGTTTTGCCAATGGTCTGCATGAATACCTGAGCGAGTTCCTTGAGCGCATCGGCGCCATCGCCGAGGCGATCCACCATGCCTATCTGGAGGTCGCATGAAACTCAGCATCGAGCATGTCACCCACTACCAGTA
>JAGOCY010000093.1 GCA_017998495.1 Corallincola sp. | reverse complement strand
TTGCTGGAATTAGCGAAGGAAACATGCACCAGCAGTAGGTGAAGCATCAACCAGATAATCCGATGAGATGCCGGTCTGTCTCACTCTCATGCAAAGGTAAGATCAACCATTTAATCCGCTTACCCCATTGTTTTAACGGTGCCACCAAAAACTCGATTCTGCACTCGTTAGTTACAGCGATTTCAGCGAGACGCTGGCTTAGCACTGGGTTGATTCGGACATTTGCCAATTTCTGGTTTAAACGCACCCTCTCCCTGCCACCCAACAGGAGAGACCCGCTCATGTCCAATAACGAAACCCTCGACCCTACCTTGCGCTTAATTATTCTGGATGCTCTGGAACGCGGCGATGCCCACTGCGTTGCACGGATCAGCACGATCGTCGGCGCGTTGCCCATCGCCCAGTTGATCAACGCGGAGTCATCGGCGCCACCTAGCGACGATTGGGTGGTGTATCGGACCCGGCTGATGATCCTGCAGACCACATGGGCTGCGACCCTAAAAATGTTAAGCTCTCAAGGCCGCCTTTCTGGCACTCGACCAACTGGCACAACACTTCCACCAATTGGTGACAGAAGTGGTGACATTGACGCCATTTGACACCACTGGAGTGTGCCATGAAGCCAGATGCAGCAAGGATTGTAGGCCCTCAAGTTGTCAATCAGGTGCAGAATATTGAGTAACCAGAGCTCAGCTGGAACAACCATGAAGTGCGAACGCCTGATCCAGATGATACAAAGCAAGGTGCCGCAACTGCTGGCCCTGTATGCCTTTGGTAGCCGCATCGGCGGCACGGCGGCGGCCCACAGCGATCTGGATTTGGCGGTACTGGTGGCTGGCTATGCTGAACCGCTAACACTGTTTGAACTGGCTGGCGAACTAGCCGAGGTGGCTGGCAGCGAGGTCGATCTACTGGATCTGCGAGCCGCCTCGACGGTGATGCAATACCAGATCATCACCAGTGGCGAGCGCTGGTGGGCCCAAGACAGCCAGGCAGCGCTGTTCGAGGCGGCGATTCTGAGCGAAAAAACCGCGCTCGACACGGCGCGGGCAGGGCTGCTGGCCGACATTCAACAACGGGGACGGGTCTATGGCCGATGATGTGCTGATCAATAAGGCGGCAACCATTGAGCGCAGCGTGGCCCGAGCGCGTGAGGAATACGACGCCAATCCGGCAGGCTTTGCCAACGACTACAGCCGCCAGGACGCCGCCATCCTCAACATTCAGCGCGCCTGCGAAGCGGCATTGGATATGGGCCAGCACCTGATCCGCCGCGAGCGCTTAGGGGTGCCCCAGAGCGCTCGGGATGTCTTCGCCCTGCTCGCCCAAGGCGGCTGGATCACCCCTGAGTTGGCCGCCGGACTCAAGCGCATGGTGGGCTTTCGCAATATTGCGGTGCATGACTATCAGGCGCTGCAGCTGCCGATCACGGTCAGCATTATTGAAAAGCATCTGGACGAGTTTCTGCAGTACAGCGCGACCCTGCTGCGCCGCGACGCGAACTAAAGAAGCCTTGCGGCGTCAGCGCCGGCCCACACCATGCCACCAGCCCGCCAGGGCAAGGCCGATCAGCAGACCGCCGAGGTGGGCGCCGTTGGCCATGGCCGGGCCGATAAAGGCCACAAAGCCCCACAACAACCACAGCACCGCCATCACCATCAGGGCGTTGGAGAGGCGATAGCGCAGCGCCGAGTTGAGACGCCCGCACAGCCAGACGTAGCCAATCAGGGCATACACCACTCCCGACAGGCCGCCAAAGCCGGGGCCCTGCCACCACCATTGCAGCAGGTTGGGCAAAACGGCCGCCAGCACCAGCAACTGGAGCAGTCGCGGCCAGCCTTCATGGCGTTCGACCTGCGCCCCCAACACCCACCACCACAGCAGGTTAAACAGCAGATGCAGCGGGCTGAAGTGGAGCAGCACCGGGCTGAACCAGCGCCACTGGCTCCAACCGGCCATCTCCGCACCATCGGTAAAAAAGCGCAGCAGATCGAAGGTCTGGGCCGGGATCAGGGTCAACAGCAGATAGACCAGCAGGGTCAAGGTGATCACCGTGCTGGTCAGCGGGCCACGGGGGCGCCAACGCCAGCCCGGCAGGGCCGGCAACTCTGCGGACGCAGGTAACGGCTCGCCCTGCTGCCACTGGCGGTCCTGAACTTGGTCAATCAGCCGTTGCAGATGGTTGGCGGTGGCCTCATCGAGTAACAGGAAATGGTCGCCATCAACCACCTCCTGCTGCGGCGTATAACCATCGTGACGCAGCCGTTCGCACAGCTGTGCCGCTTCAGCCGCCAGCATCGGGCCGAGGCGGATCATGACTGGGCGATCCGCTCCGGGAACTGGTGACGCCAGCCCTCGAAACCGCCGTCGATCGAGTAGACCTGGGTATAGCCCTGGCTGGCCAGATACTGGGCAGCGGGCTGACTGCTGATGCCGTGGTAACAGCAGACCAGCACCGGGGTTTGGTCGTCGACCTCGGCGCGGAACTGGGTCAGGGTGCCATTGGAGAGATGACGGGCACCGGGAATGTGGCCCATGGCGAAACTGCGTTCATCACGGATATCGACCACCACGGCCGCCGGCTCATGAGTCAGCAACTGGACGGCATCAGCAAGGGAGATTCGGCTAAAACCCACGGTTATGACCCCGGCGGTGAAACATCGACGCCATCTTACCCGCTAACTGGAGAATGCTGCACCTTGCAGCCAGCAGGGATAATCAGGGCTGACCGAAGCGCTCGCGATAATGGCTGACCAAGCGGCGATGAGCATCACGGCCAGCAGCAGTGAAGTAGGGGCCGAGCAGCGTCAGGATACGCAGGATACTCAGCACCACGGCGCTCTGGGTCAGTGCTCCGCCGCCGGCCTGGATCTGCTGATAACTGAGGCTGGAGGTGACCACCATGCGCAGCAGCTCGGCCAGCTCAGCCGGGCTGGTGTCGCCAAACTCCAGCAAACCGCCGGCGCGCAGTGCCTCGAGGATCGCCTCCACCTTGCCGGCCAACCGCGACTGGGCCAGGGCATAGTGCTCGCGCAGCTGCGGGTCGCGGGCCAGCAGTTCGGCCAGATTGATGTAGAGAAAGCGGAAGCGCCAGAGGATAGCAAACAGGTTGTTAAGATAGCCCAACATCAGTTCCGCATTGACCGGCCCGGCCGGCGGCGAGAAGGCCTCGTCCAGCGCCTCGCCATACTCGGCCAGCAGGCAGACCAGAATCTCTTCCTTGTTGCGGAAGTGGTAGTAGAGGTTACCGGGGCTGATGCCGAGATGAGCGGCGATGTGGTTGGTGGTCATCGCCCGTTCGCCATGCAGGTTAAACAACTCCAGACTGGCCTCGACAATGCGTGCCTTGGTTCCCCCTCGCCGTGCTGCCATCCGCGTTACCTCTCAGGATCCAGTAAACTCATTGTTAACGTCCGCGGCGGTTAAGGCAAAATGTCTGTTCGCTCCCCATCAGGCCCCAGCATGAATGTTCTGATCCACGCCCCCGCCTGGGTGGGCGATGCGGTAATGGCCAACAGCCTGCTGCAGCAACTGAAAATCGACCACCCCGATGCCCGGCTGACGGTGATGGCCGCTCCCCATATTGCCCCGGTGATGCGTCGCATGGCCGAGGTGGACGAGGTGCTGGTGCTGCCCTACCCGCGCGGTGGCCTGCAGCTGCGCCAGCGCTGGCAACAGGGGCGACAGCTGCGCGAGCGCGCTTTTGATCAGGCGTTCATTCTGCCGCGCACCTTCAAGACCGCCCTCATCCCATTCTTTGCCCGCATCCCGGTGCGCATCGGCTTTGGCGGTGAGCTGCGCAGCTGGCTGCTGACCGATGCCCGCCAGCGGTTGCCGCGCACCGTTGCTGGCCAGATCGCCGATCAGACCGTGCGCCGCTACCTGTCGCTGGGGTTGGCCGCAGGCGAAGCCATTGAGTCGGTACCGGAACCACGGCTGACCATCGATGATGCTAACCGCTTCGCCCTGCTCGACCAGCTGGGACTGTCCACCGCCACCCCGATCATCGCCCTCGCCCCCGGCGCCGAGTTTGGCCCGGCCAAGCAGTGGCCGGTGGTGCACTATGGCGAACTGGCGCGCCAGCTGATGAATCAGGGCAAGCAGGTGTGGGTGTTCGGCTCCCCCAAAGACAAAGCCACCGGCGAGGCGATTGCCGAGCTGGCACCCGGCCTCATCAATCTGTGCGGCAAGACCAAAATGGAAGACGCCATCGATCTGCTCAGCCTGGCCGATGCCATAGTCGCTAACGACTCGGGGCTGATGCATGTGGGCGCTGCCATTGGCATTCATGTGGTGGGGCTATTTGGCTCGACCTCGCCGGAGTTCACCCCGCCGTTGACCGCCAATGCCACCATTTTGCGCACCGGTATCGACTGCTCGCCCTGCTTCAAGCGCGTCTGCCCTTATGGCCACACCCGCTGCCTCACCGAGCTGCCGGTCAGCTGGGTGATGGACGCCCTTACCAGCCACTGAGGCCACCATGTTCGATCGTCTCTTCAACCGCTATCGCCCGCGCCGTCGCATCGGCCATGATCCGCTGCTACCGGTGGCCGAAAGCCAGCGCTTCGCCCCCATCACCGTGGCCCGGCTCAAGGTGATCGACCCGGTGGCCCAGCAGATCCTGGCCCTGCGCCAGCCCTGCAGCTTTACCACCCGTCGCGACCAGCGGCTGACCATCGTCATCCCCTTTCGCAACCGCGAGCCCCATCTGGCGCTGCTGCTGCCGCCGCTGCGCGCCATGCTGGCAGCGCAGGGGATCGATTACCGGGTGCTGGTGGTGGAGCAAGAAGAAGGCAAGCTGTTCAACCGTGGCAAACTGCTCAATGTCGGCTCCCGTCACGCCTGGGATTGCTCCGACTACTTCATCTTTCACGATGTCGACATGATTCCGGAGCAAGCAGACTACGGCTGCCCCAGCCAGCCGCTGCGGCTGATCACCCGCATGAGCTGCAGCCACCGCGGCACCGACTGCATGAGCGGCTCGTATTTCGGCGGCACTGTGGCCCTGACCAAGGCCCAGCTGACCCAGATCAACGGCCTCTCCAACCACTACTGGGGCTGGGGCAAGGAAGATGACGACCTGCT
The DNA here is from genome assembly GCA_017998495.1 of Corallincola sp. GTDB lineage: Bacteria > Pseudomonadota > Gammaproteobacteria > Enterobacterales > Neiellaceae > RGIG665. Next base: position 1,055 of record JAGOCY010000093.1, on the reverse strand, counting down.
GCTGCGCTGCCTGCTCAAAGGGCTGGTGCCCCATGAGGATCGCCAGGGCACCTTTGCCGATCTCGACACTCCGGTGGCCGAAGTGGCGGTACGCACCGCGGTGGTTAAAAAAGGCAGTAATCGTCAGCTCAAGAATCAGGTGTTCCGGCTGCAGTTCGACCCTCATGCCAATGGCCTGGCCGAGGTCGACTACCAGCTGCTGGATGAACAGCGCGACGGTGATCTGTGGCGGATCAAGGTGGCGATATGAGCCACCGTCAGGCGTCGTCAGGCGATATGAGCCAACTTCCGGAATCGTCGGGCGATATGAACGGCCAGTCGGCCGCTCGCCCGAAACTGACGGTGGTGGTGATGACCCAAAATGCCGCCCACCTGATTGCCGATTGTCTGGCCAGTGCCGCCTTCGCCGATGAGATGCTGGTGCTCGATTCCGGCTCCACCGATGGCACCATCGAGCTGGCGCAACAGCTGGGGGCGCGGGTGGTGGTGGATCCGCTGTGGCGTGGCTTTGGCCCCCAGCGTCAGCACGCCCAGACCCTGGTCAGCCATGACTGGATCTTCTGGCTCGACAGCGATGAGCGGATCACCCCGGCGCTGCGGGCCAGCATCGAGCAGACAGTGGCCAGCAGCGCGCCAACTCAGGCCTGGCAGGTCAACCGCCTGACCGACTTTTTCGGCCGCTATATCCGCCACAGCGGCTGGTATCCCGACTGGGTGGTGCGGCTGCACCACCGCCACCACTATCGCTACAACGATGCCCCCGTGCATGAGGCCATCGAGGTGCCGCGCCAGCAGTTGTCGAGCCTCTGCGGCGAGCTGCTGCACCACACCAGCGAGCGGCTGGACGAGTACCTGAACAAATCAACCCGCTACGCCATCACCTGGGGTGAAGCGCGGGCGGCCAAGGGCAAGCGGGTGACGGTGGCCGGCGTGGCCCTGCGGCCACTGTGGACCTTCCTGCGCAAGTATCTGCTGCAGCGCGGTTTTCTCGATGGCGGCCATGGCTTGCTGCTGGCCATCCAGAGCAGCCACTACACCTTCACCAAGTATTTCGC